>NZ_JBHYIG010000297.1:0-11858 GCF_042740015.1 Streptomyces sp. NPDC059037 | reverse complement strand
TGGCCCGCGGCCCCCCCCCCCCCCGCCCCGCCGCTCCTCGGGGAGCGCGTCAACTGTTGGTGGCCTGGTTGCCGAACGCCGGGTTCAGGGCGCCGGTCAGGTTGGCGGTGTTGCCGTACCCTCGGCGCTTGCGCCGTTGCCGCCGTGTGCTTATGGACTTGGCTGCGGGGGATTCCGCAGGGACACGCCCGGGTATTTGGTTCCCTAATTCGGTGCAACAAGCCGAGAGGAAGAGGTGGAGCAGAGTTCCGATTCAGCTCTACTTCGCGAGGGGAAGTCCGCCGAGAAGCTGCGACGGCGCGCCGTTGCCGCCCGAGCGCACCTTGTCCGTGGCACCCTTCACGGTGTTGACGACCGAGCTGGGGTTTTCGGAGTCGAAGGCGTTGGTGGCCACCGGGGACGCGTCGAGGGTCGACTGGGTGGAGATCGTGTCCAGTGCACCGTTCAGGCTGGTGGGCGTGAGGTCGGCGGCGAAGGCGGGTGCGGCGGCACCAGCGATGACCATGGATCCGGCAACGACAGCGGCAGCCTTCAGGGGCTTCATCGTGTTCCTTTCTTGGGCGACGGGTGGTCGCCAGAGGGGATTCTCACCGTTCACTTCACTTCGCCGTGGCTAACGAGCGCTCTGTACAGCGGAAACCCTGCGCGGCGGGAAATTCCGGGAACCCACCCGAACGAAGGCGGTGTCTCATGCTCGTATGAGATGGGCGGCGGGAAGGGCATGGGGCGCGGACATGAAAAGGCCGCCGGCCCCCGCCCGGGGGGCCCCCCGGGCGGGGGAGCAGATTACAATGCAGATGCGGATCGCCGCCCCTCGTACCGGCCGCGGGCGCCGCTGGGCCGCCGGGCGGGCCGGTATGGCCGACGCGGCGGGGGAAGCTGACTCGATGTCAGAGCGGTACCGGCACCGGAAGCGCGTCCGTCGGCAGCTTCGGCAGCGCGGGCAGGCCCGGCAGGTTGGGGACGGGCAGGCCGCCGCCGAGCAGCGTGGCGGCGATGAGGTTGACGAGGCTGGTGAGCACGACCGGAACCGCGGCGACGACCGCCGCGACGTCGCCGCCGGTGGCCGCCTTGAGCAGGGCGTCGACCGCGGTCTGAAGGGCCTTCAGGGCGTCGCCCTTCAGGTCGGCCGCCGCCTTGTCGTCACTCGACATGGCCTTGGGGACCGCCGGGACCTCCGGGACCGCGGGAGTCTTCGGGACCGCGGGAGTCTTGGGGAGTGCGGGGGCCTTGGGTGCCGCCGCCGTGACCGCCGCGATGGCGGCCTTCACCGCGTCGGCGTGCTTCGTGGCCTCCGCGGCGGGCAGTTGGCCGTTGTCGGCCTTGAGGATGGCGTTGAGCAGGTCGGTGACCGGCTTGAGCACACCGCCGACGTCGCCCAGGGTCTTGATCTGGGCGAGCAGCGCGTCCGCTCCGGGTACCGGTGCGCGGGCCGCCGCCTGGGCGCTGCCGTGGGGGGAGTCGTTCTCGGCGGCGATGGCGGGACCGGCCGTCCCGAGGAGGAGTGATGCGCAAAGGACGGAGGTCGCGATACGCCGTGCGGGCAGAGCGCGCATGGATGTTCCCTTCGATGATGCGTCAGATCTTGTGTTCACCGTGAAAGCGGTGAAGGCCGACCGCAACTGAGCGACTGCCATTTGGGGCAAGCGGGCCGTGCGGGTCCACGCGGGGCGAAGCGGAACGCACGACGGCCGCCCTCCCAAGGGGAGGACGGCCGTCGTGGAGAGCCGGCTGCTGAGGCGTCAGCTGCCGAGGTGTCAGCGGTTGATGCAGTCGTTGCCGAAGGCCGGGTTCGCCACGCCGATGACGTTGACGGTGTTGCCACAGACGTTGACCGGAACGTGAACCGGAACCTGGACGGCGTTGCCCGAGGCGACGCCGGGGGAGTGGGTGGCGGCACCCTGGGCGCCGGCGTCGGCGGCGGCGATGCCGGCTCCGACGGCCAGGGCCGCAGCGGCAACGGAGGTGAGGGCGAAAGCCTTCGCGGTACGCGACATGGAGAGTTGCTCCTTGGCCAGTTGATGCATCGGCAGGGCGGGGTGCCCGGCCCATGGATCAACGGGCGTCGCTCGCCGGGGTTGTGGACCCAAAAGGGTGATCTGCGGGTGCGGCGTTAACGCGGCGGCCTCCGGCCGGTGTTCCCTGCGAGCCGTGGACGCGCGGTGCTTCACGAATCCGACACACTTGTCAGCCTTGCTGGATAAATTCAAAAAGCCGCTAGTGTTGCTCACCTCCTGAAGCCATTAGACAGAACGAGTGTGGGAAGTTCACGAGGTCAGTGTGACTTTCGCATTCATTTCTCCCTCCTGGTTCGGAACCTTTCCCGAAAGGGCAACGCCGGTCATGCGCAATTCCCTGGGCCCGCTTCTGCGCCGTGTGATGCTGTGCGCCCTTTCCTTGCGGTAGCGCATCTCCTTCCCCCTGAGCAAGGCGCCGTGCATGCAACAGTCATCAACTCCCCTCTGGCCGGGGGTCCTTCACGTCACGCAGCCCGTCGACGGCGGAGTGGCCCGGGTGGTCACCGACCTGGTGGGGTCCCAGCTGTCCGCGGGGATGCGGGTCGACGTGGCCTGCCCGGGCGGCGGCCGTCTCGCGGAGGCCGTGCGGGGCCTTGGCTGCGGCATCCACCGCTGGGAGGCGACGCGCTCGCCGGGGCCGCGGCTCCCGGACGAGGTGCGCCGCATCGCCCGTATCGTCGACCAGCTCCGCCCGGACGTGGTGCACGCGCACAGTGCCAAGGCGGGGCTCGCGGCACGCATCGCCGTGCGCGGCCGGCTTCCCACGGTGTTCCAGCCGCACGCGTGGTCCTTCGAGGCGGTCGGCGGCGTCACCGCCCAACTCGCGCTGCGGTGGGAGCGGTTCGGGGCTCGGTGGGCCTCGCACGTGGTCTGTGTCAGTGAGGCGGAGCGGTGTACCGGGCAGCGTTCCGGGATCGCCGCCCGCTGGTCGGTCGTCCCCAACGGGGTGGACGTCGGGCGCTTCGGGCCCGGCGACGCCGATGCGGGCCGGGCCGCGCTCGGGCTCGACGAGATCCTCGCGCCCGGGGCGCCCCTGCTGGTGTGCGTGGGGCGGCTCTGCCGGCAGAAGGGACAGGACGTGCTGCTGCGGGCCTGGGCGGCGGTCGCTCAGCGGTTGCCGAACGCCCGGCTCGTGCTGGTGGGGGACGGGCCCGATGGTCCCGCGCTGCGCCGCCAGGCGCCCCCGTCCGTGCTGTTCGCCGGGGACATCGAGGACGCCGCGCCCTGGTACCGGGCCGCCGACCTCGTCGTCCTGCCGTCCCGGTGGGAGGGCATGGCGCTCGTACCGCTTGAGGCCATGGCCTGCGCACGCCCGGTCGTGGTCACCGATGTGGACGGCGCGAGCGAGAGCCTGCCGCCCGGACTCGTGCCGCACGGCCTGGTCCCCGCGGAGGACCCCGGGGCCCTCGCGCGGGCCCTCACCGGTCTGCTCGGCGACCGGCAGCTGTGCGCGGCGCTCGGCCGCCAGGCGCACCGCCACGTACGGAACACCCACGACGTGCGGCACACCGCGGACGCTGTCGCGGCCGTGTACCGGGAGCTGCTGGGCGTGGGTCCCACCGAGTGCAGGGAGTCCATCACCCCGTGAGTGCGGAACGAAGCGTCGCCACCCCTGCCGCGCAGCCACGGGCCGCGGACCAAGCCGTCGCCACCGCATCGGTCGTCCCTCCCCGCGCGGGCGGGCGAAGCCTGCGGACGACCATCGGCCTCGGCTCAGCCACGCGCCGCCCCGCGGCCTTCCCGCTGCTGGCCGCCGACTGCGCCGCGGCCCTGCTCGGCGCCATGCTCCTCGCCGCGCCGCAGCGCCATCCCCTGCTGGTGGCCGTGCTGGTCGTCGGTGTGACCAGCCTGAACACCCGCGCCGCGCTGTACCGCAGGGTGGCCGTGCCCTCCGCGCTCGACGAACTGCCCTCGCTGGCCTGGCAGATCGCGGTGACGTGGGGCGCGGCAGGGCTCCTCGCGGCGAACTTCTCCGCGTTCGCCCCGGTCTCCCTCACCACCCTGGCGTCGGCGGCCGCCCTGCAGTGCGTGCTCAGCTGCGCCGGGCGCGGCACCGTCTACCTGCGGGCGCGCCGTGCGGTGCTCCGGCAGCCGCGACCGGCGCTCGTCGTCGGCCCCGGTGCCGTCGCCCGCCGGGTGGCCGACGCGGTGCTTCGCCATCCGCAGGCCGGGGTGCGGCCCGTGGGCATCGTGGGGGATGCGCGGGGCGAGCGTCCTGAAGCGGCGGAGGGTGCCGAACTGCCGGTGCTGCGCACGCTGGAGGAGCTGCGCCGCGCGGTCATCCAGAACAGCGTGCGGACCGTGCTGGTCGTCGGGCCCGACCCGGGCCCGGAGCAGATCGGCTGGCTGCGGTCGCTGAGCGCGTCGGGCTGTGACGTCTGGGCGGTCGACGCGACGCAGCCGCCGGGGTACGACGCGCCGGGCCGCCGGTACCGCTCGGGGCGCATCGCCGGGTTCCCCTGCCGCCCGCTCGCACCGGCCGGGCAGCGGCACCACAGCGTCAGCAAACGCGGCCTCGACCTGGTGACATCCGGGATCCTGCTGTTGCTGCTCAGCCCCGTCCTGCTGGCCTGCGCCGCCGTCCTGCGGTCCAGCGAAGGACCCGGAGTGATCTTCCGTCAGGAGCGCATCGGCAGGGACGGGCGGCCCTTCACCCTGCTGAAGTTCCGCACCCACCGTCCCGCCGATCCACACGAGGCGGCCACCCGGTGGACCGTCGCGGGCGAGCAGCACATGAGCGGCTTCTGCCAGTTCCTGCGCCGTAGCTCGCTGGACGAGCTGCCGCAGCTGTGGAACGTCCTGCGGGGCGACATGAGCCTGGTCGGTCCGCGCCCCGAACGCCCTTATTTCGTGGCCAAGTTCAGCCAAATGTATCCCGGCTACGCGGAACGCCACCGCATGCCGACCGGCATCACGGGCCTCGCGCAGATCCAGGGTCTGCGGGGCGACACCTCGATCGAGGACCGGTGCCGCTTCGACAACGCCTACATCGACAGCTGGTCGTTCTGGCAGGACCTGTGCATCCTGCTCCGGACCGCGGCCTCCCTCGTACGCCCGTCAGGGAGTTGACCCGGTGAACAGCGCTTCGGTCCGTCTCGTCCCGCCCGGCTCACCGGCCGCCGCGATCTCGGCGGCACTGCGCGGGGCCGCGCCCGTGCTGCCGGTCATGCTGCTGGTCGGGCTGCTCGCGCTGCCCGTGCCGTCGAGCGGCGCCGACTCCGGGGGCGGCACGATCGCCGACGCCGCTTCCGGTCTCGTCGTGCTCTGGTGCGTGGCCCACGCCGTGCGCACGGCGCGGCGGCCGCTGACCCGGACCGCCGCCGTCGTGCTCGGCCTTCCCGTGCTCGGCATCGCGGTAGCCGCCGTCGGCGCGGGCACCGCGTCCGCCGGGGCGACCGGCCTGGTGCGCTACCTGCAGGTCTTCGTCCTGGTGCCCGCGGCCGTCCTCGTACTCGTCAGGGACCGCCGCGACTTCCGCCTGGTGGTCTGGTCCCTCGTCGGCCTCGCCCTGTGGCAGGGCTCGCTGGGCGTGTACCAGTACGTCACGGGCACGGGAGCCAGCTACATGGGCTCGGACATCCGGGCCGTGGGCACCTTCGGCCCCTCCGACGTCATGGGGATGGCGACCATCGTGTCGTACGGAGTGGTGTGCGCCCTCGCCCTCGCGCTCGGCCCGGCGGCCTTGAAGCAGCGGCGGGCGGCGGCGGTCTGCGCGCTGCTCCTGATCGTCCCCCTCGCGCTGTCCTTCAGCCGCGGCGCCTGGATCGCCACGGCCGTGGCGTGCGGCGCGCAGCTGGCGTTCGCGGGAGCGCGGCGGGCGCTGCGGGTGCTCGCGGCCGTCACCGCCGCAGCGGTCGTACTCGTCGGCGGGTTCGGGATCGGCACCGCGATGCTGCAGGAGCGGATCACCAGCATCACGCAGGTGACCGACGCCCCCGACCAGTCGGTCACCGACCGGTACACCATGTGGGCGGCGGCCGTGGACATGTGGCGCGACAAGCCGCTGACGGGCGTCGGGCTAAAGGCGTTCCCCGACCACCGCGACAGCCACGCGTCCGTGGCCCTCTCCTCGGGCAGCGACACCGGCGGCGCGGGCGCGGAGTTCCGCCGCCAGCCGCTGCTCTCCCCGCACAACATGTATCTCCTCGTCCTCAGCGAGCAGGGGCTGCTCGGCCTGTGCGCCCTCGCGGGCAGCTGGCTGGCCTGCCTCGTGCTCGGGCTGCGGCGCCTGGTGCAGGTGCGCGGCGGACCGGGCGGTGGCCTGGACTGCGCCCTGGTCGCGTGCGGGCTGCTCATGTGGCTCCTTGTGGACTTCGCGTACGCCGACATCGGCGGCCCTTCGACGGTCCTGATGGCGGTCGTCCTCGGGCTCGTCGCCTGGTGGGCGCTGTCCCGGCGGGCGTTGGCCGGTGAGGTCCCGCGATGACGTCGACCACCCGCCCCGTCGGTGCCGCCCCGTCCGGCAAGGTGCCCGCCCCTGCCACCGGGGCGGCGCCTCCCAAGGGCTCCGACCCCTCCAACGGTTTTCTCGCCAAGGCGGCCCTCGTCACCGCCGTGCTCACCGTGGCCGGGGCGGTGCTCGGGCTCGGGCGCGACCAGGCGCTCGCGCACTTCTTCGGGGCGGGCTCGGAGACCGACGCCTTCCTGGTCGCGTGGACCGTGCCCGAGGTGGCCACCACGCTGCTCATCGAGGACGGCCTCGCGTTCGCCCTCGTACCGGCCTTCAGCGTGGCCCTGGCCCGCCGCCGCGGCGCGCGGGAGGACCCGGTGCGGGCGCTCGTGGCCGCCACGCTGCCCCGCCTCTCGCTGGCGTTCGCGGGCGTCGGCCTCGTCCTGATGGCGAAGGCGCCGCACCTGGTGGAGCTGCTCGCGCCGGGCCTGCCCGCCCCGCGGCTCGCCGTGGACTGCACCCGCCTCACCGCCACCTGCGTCCTGAGCTTCGGCCTCGCCGGCTACTGCAGCGCGGTGCTGCGGGCGCACCGCAGGTTCGTGGCGCCCGCCGCCATCTACGTCGCCTACAACGTCGGCATCATCGGCACCGTGCTCGTCCTCGACGGGCGCGGCGGCGTCCGGTCCGCGGCGCTGGGCGTCGCGATCGGCGGCGTACTGATGGTGGCCGTGCAGGCGCCGTCGCTCTGGTGGCAGCTGCGGCGGCGTGCGGCGCAAGCGCCGAGCGGCACCGCCACGGACGAGGCGTCGGCGGCGCGGCTGATGAGCGGCGCGCTCATCGCCACCGTGCTGCTGTTCGCGCTGTGCCGGCAGTCGCAGGTCCTCATCGAGCGCTTCTTCGCGTCGTCGCTGCCCGCCGGGGCGATCTCGCACCTCAACTACGCGCAAAAAGTCGCCCAGGTGCCGATGATCCTCTCCCTGATGCTGTGCACGGTCACGCTCCCGGTCGTCGCGCAGGCCCTGGCCGAGGGCGACGTCAAGCGGGCCAGGTCCCGCGTCGAACGCGACCTGGGCCTCGCCTCGTGCATCGTGCTGCTCGGCACCGCCGTGGTGATCGCGTGCGCGCCGCAGATCATCCAACTCCTCTTCCAGCGGGGCGCGTTCACCCCCGCCGACACCGCGGCCACGACGGCCGTCATGCGCGTGTACGCCCTGGGGCTCATCGGCCACACGCTGGTGGGGGCGCTGGTCCGCTCGTACTTCTCCGGGCACCGGGTCACGTGGTACCCGCTGGGCGCGATGGCGGTGGGGGTCGCCGCGACGGCCGCCATCGGCAGCCGGGCCGTGGACCTGTGGGGCGTACGCGGCATCGCGCTCGCCAACGCGGCCGGCATCAGCATCACGGCGGTCGTGCTGCTGTGCGGGATGGGGCCGCGCAGTGTGCCGATCCGGGTCCGCCGGGTCCTTGCCGAGCTGGCCAAGCCGGCGGCCGCTGCGGTGTGCGCCACCGGCTTCGGCGCGGCCGTGGCGCTGCGCTTCGCGTCCCCGCTGGTCGGTGTCGCGGCCGGGAGCCTGACCGTCGCCGGTGTCTTCGCGCTGGTGCTCTGGGTGCTGCGGGCCAAGGCCTGCAAACCCGTCGCCCGTTCCATCCGTTCCGTGGTCCGTTCCGTCACACGAAAGCGCTCGCATGGCCGCTGACACAGCACTGGCTGAGACGCCATGGACACCCCGCCCGCGCCGCGTGCGGCTGCTGCCCGAGGCGCCGATGTGGGTGGCCATGTACCACTCCGTGGACGACTGCGCCGACGACCCCTACGAGGTCACCGTCCCCGCCGAGCGCCTGGCGGCCCAACTGCGCTGGCTGCGGCGGCAGGGCCTGCGCGGTGTGAGCATGACGCGGCTCCTCGACGCGCGCGCCCGCGGCGAGGGACGGGACCTGGTCGGCCTCACCTTCGACGACGGGTACACCGACTTCGTCGACCACGCGCTGCCGCTGCTCCACCAGTACGGCTTCGACGCCACCGTCTTCGTCCTGCCGGGCAGGCTGGCCGGCGAGAACGTCTGGGACCCGCTCGGCCCGCGCAAGCCGCTGCTCGACGCCGACGGCATCCGGCGCGCGGCCGCCGAGGGGATGGAGGTCGCCTCGCACGGCCTGACCCACGTCGACCTCACGCTGGCCGACGACCGGGTGCTGCGGCAGGAGACCAGCGGCAGCAGGGAGGCCCTCGCCGAGCTCGTGGGCCGCGAGGTGGAGGGCTTCTGCTATCCGTACGGAACGGTCGACGCGCGGGTCGTCGACGCCGTGCGCGATGCGGGCTACCGCTACGCGTGCGCGATCTCCCCCGGCCCGCTGACCGGGATCCACGCCCTGCCGCGCGTCCACATCGGCCGCCGGGACACCGCGCTGCGGCTGCACCTGAAGCTGCGCCTCAACCGGTTCCGCCGCCGCGCGGCCGGTGAACCGGCGGTGACCCCGTGAAGGCCCTGCACATCATCACCGGCCTCGGCGTGGGCGGCGCCGAGCAGCAACTGCGACTGCTGCTGCGGCACTTGCCCGCCTCCTGCGACGTCGTGACCCTCACCAACCCCGGCCCGGTCGCCGACGGTCTGACGGCCGACGGGGTGCGCGTCATCCACCTCGGCATGTCCGGCAACCGTGACGTGGGCGCGCTGCCCCGCCTGGTGAAGGTCATCCGCGGCGGCGGATACGACCTGGTGCACACCCACCTCTACCGCGCCTGCCTGTACGGGCGGATCGCCGCGCGCATCGCGGGGACCCGGGCGGTCGTGGCCACCGAGCACTCCCTGGGCGACTCCCAGATGGAGGGCCGCCCCCTGACCGCCGGTGTCCGCGCCCTGTACCTGACCGGTGAGCGCCTCGGGCGGGCCACCGTTGCGGTCTCGCCGTCCGTCGCCGAGCGGCTCAGCCGGTGGGGCGTGCCCCGGCAGCGCATCCACGTCGTACCGAACGGCATCGACGTCGAGCCGTTCCGCTTCGATCCACGGGCCCGGATCGCGGCCCGCCGCCAACTGGGCCTTGACGACGAGGCGTTCGTGATCGGCGGGGTGGGGCGGCTCGCGGCGGGCAAGCGCTTCGACGTCCTGCTGCACGCCCTGGCCGCGCTGCCCGGTGACGTACGCGTCCTGCTCGTCGGCGGCGGCCCTGACGAGGCCAGGCTGCGCGCGGCCGCGCGTGAACTGGGCGTCGCGGAAAGGGTGTTGTTCGCCGGGGAGCGCCCGCACCTGGCCACGGACGCGGCCGCGGAGGGCGGCGACCTGCCCGCGCTCCTCGCCGCGATGGACGTCCTCGCATCGCCCTCGCCCGAGGAGGCCTTCGGCCTGGCCGTGGTGGAGGCTCTCGCCGCCGGTCTGCCGGTGCTCTACGTCAGGTGCCCGGCCGTCGAGGACCTGCCGCCGGGCGCGTCCGGCGGGGCGCTGCGTGTCCAGGGGGACCCGGAGTCGTTCGCCCGGGCGCTGCTGCGGGCCCGGGACGCGGGGCCGCGGTCGCGGCTGCCGCTGGACGCCGCGCACCACTACAGCATCACGCGCAGCGCCGATCAGCTGATGCGTGTGTACGAGACAGCTGCCGCCGGCCCGAGCCCGAGACGCCCGGCGCCGAGATGCCCGACCCGAGATGCTCGACCCCGAGAGTGAGTTCCCGATGACCGAAACCCTCAAGCGCAGGCACCGCCCGGCAGGACCGCCGACCACGGTGCTCGCACGCGTCAAGCGCCTTCCCGCGTGGTGGCTGCTGCCCGCCGGCGCGCTGGCCGGCGCCATCGCCGGTGGCGCGTACGGCGTGGTGAAGACGCCGACGTACACCGCCACGAGTTACGTGCTCGCCGTGCCGCAGGAGAGGTCCGACCCCACCGCGGCGCTCGGCTTCGCCCAGGCGTACGGCCGCGTCGCCACCCAGCTCGCGGTGCTCGGCGACGCCCAGGTCGAGTCGGGGGTGTCGCCGCAGACGCTGCGTGACAGCGTGCAGGCGGCCACCTCGCCCGACGCGCCGATGATCTCCATCTCGGCGACCGCCGCCAAGCCCGGCAAGGCGCGCGACATCGCCAACGCGGTGTCGCGGTCCCTGACCAACAACGCCAACCACACCCAGGACAGCACGCAGGTACGGCTGCTCCAGCTCTCCCGGGCGATCAAGCCGGAGGCGCCCGCGTCGGCGGCGCCGCCCTTGACGGCTCTGGTGGGCGCGAGCGCGGGCGGTCTGCTCGGCGGCCTCGCCCTGCTCGTACGGCCCCGGCGCACCGAGGAGCCGGTGGCGGCGGCCCCCGTGCCGGGGCCCGCGCAGGCCGCCGATCTCGGCCGGGAGACGTGATGGCACCGCACGGCCCCGCCCTGACCGCCGAAGTCTGCACGGACCAGGAGGAGTTCGGGGGGCTCGCGGCGGCATGGGCGCGGCTGCACCGCCGGTGCCGGACGGCGACGCCCTTCCAGAGCCATGCGTGGCTGCACTCGTGGTGGCTCTCCTACGGCAGGCGCGGCCGGCTCCGGGTGGTGCTCGTGCGCAGGGACGGCGAGCTCGTCGCCGCCGCGCCGCTGATGCGGACGTATCTGCCGCTCCCGGCGCTCGTGCCGCTGGGCGGCGCCATCTCCGACTTCACCGATGTGCTGCTCGACGACGCATGCGCCGATGAGGCCTTGGAGGCGCTCGCCGACGGCCTGTCGAGGCTGGCGCGCGGCGCGCTGATCGACTTCCGCGAGGTCAGGTCGGGTGCCGCCGTGGAGCGGATCTACGAACGGTGGCGCGGGCCCCGGCTGCGCCTGACGGACTCGCTCTGCCTCGAACTGCCCACGGCCTCCATGGACGCACTGCTCGGCCGGCTGCCCGCGCGGCGGGCCCAGCGGGTGCGCGCCAACATCCGCAAGCTGGACGCACTGGGCGTCGAGCGGCGGATCGTACGCCACGACGAGGTGGCCGCATCGGTGCGGACCCTCCTTCATCTGCACCAACTCCAGTGGCAAGGACGGAAGGTGACGTCCGAACACATCCGGCCACGGTTCTCCGAGCACCTGATCAGGTCGGTGGGGATCATGGTCAGGGCGGGCGACGCGGTCGTCACCGAGTTCCGGCTCGACGACGCCGTGGTCGCGGCCGATCTGACGCTGCTCTCGCCCGGCCTGGTCGGCGGCTACCTCTACGGCGCGCATCCGCGGCTGCGGGAGCGGAAGGTCGACGTGGCGACCATGCTCCTGAGCGCCTGCACGGAGCACGCGGAGGGCGACCGGGCCCGGGTGCTCAGCCTTCTTCGCGGCAACGAGCCGTACAAACACCACTGGCGCCCCGAGGCGGTCACCAACCACCGCTTCCTGCTGGCCCGCCGCCGCACCGCCCCCGTGCTGGGGGGGGGCGGCCGGGCCGCGCCGCCCCCCCCCCCGCGCCCCCGCGGGCACGGGGGGCGGGGGGGGGGCCGGGGGGGGGGGGGCGGGGGGGGCGGCCCC
>NZ_JBHYIG010000296.1:0-11865 GCF_042740015.1 Streptomyces sp. NPDC059037 | reverse complement strand
ATCTTTTCTTTGTTTTTGTTTTTTTGTTCTTTGGGGTTTGCGTGGACCTGCTCCCCCCACCCCTTCTCTTTTCTTACGTCAGATGCTCGGCGACGCGGGCTCGCTGCTCGTCGCCGGGCCGCTCGCCGAGTCCGAGGTGTCCGGGGACGACGGCGGATCCGGGGTCGGGTCCGTGGTCGTCGGCGGCGGCGTCGTCGGCGGCTTCGTCGTGGGCGGCTTGGTCGTCGGGGGCTTGGTCGTGGGCGGCTTCGTGGTCGGCGGCTTCGTCGTGGTGGGCGGCTTCGTCGTCGGCGGCTTCGACGTCGTCGGGTCATCGGACGGGTCGTCCGACGGCTTGTCGCTGCCGCTCGGGTCGTCCGACGGTTCGCCGCTGTCGCTCGGCTCGTCCGAAGTGCCCGGCACACCCTGGTCCGTGTCGTCCGGACGGCTCGTCGAGTCCTTCGCCGGCTTGTCGGCCGTCAGGCCGTCGTCGTCGCGGTCCTCGCTCGCCGACTGCTCCGTCTTGACCTTGTCCGGCGGCGGATCGTCGTTCCCGGAGGTCGCGCCCAGCGTCACCACCGTGCCGAGCACGGCGGCGAGGAGGGCTCCCGCGCCCGCCGCCACCAGGTTGCGCCGGGTGCCGCTCACGATGGAGCGGCGGGTCGGTGCCGCGCCGGAGCCCGCGGCGGGCGTCGCCCTGCGGGTCACCAACGTCTCGGGCTCCGGGGGCGGCCCAGGCAGCGAGAACGCCGCGGGGACGCCGCCCGGGGGCGACGCCGACTCCTCGTAGCGCGCGTCGGGCACTTCCTCGCCCGCGGCCGTGCGGCCGCCGGGCAGTGCGCCGCCGGAGCGGTCGGCGACCAGCGCGAGGGCCCTGCGGCCCGCGATCATGCCGCGCTTGTCGGCGAGGGCGCCGCGCAGGCCGATGGAGGCCTCCAGTTCGGCGCGGGCCCGGTCGAGGTGGCCGCCGCAGAGCGCGAGGATGCCGAGCTCGTGGTGGAAGTACGCCTCCTCGGCGACCTCACCGGCGGTGCGCGCGGCCTCCTGGCCCGACCGCAGGGCACGCTCCCACGCGCCCCAGTTGAGCCCGCCGGCGAAGGCGGGCGCGACGGTGCGGGCGAGCAGCACGGCGGCGCTCTGCTCGCCTCCCACGGCGCCCGAGGTCTGCCCCGGCCGCCCGGTGACCAGGACGCCGAGCGCGGCGAGCACGGCGTCCGCCTCGGCCGCGACCCGCTCGGGGCTGACCGAGGGGTGCCCGGCCCACCAGGCGTAGTGCTGGGCGGCGCTCTGCGCGCGCTCGGCCATGTCGTCGGCGTACCCGGAAGTCTCCAGCTGGGTGCGCACGCCGGCGGCGAGGCGGTAGTGCGCGCCGACCGGCGTGACGAGCGCGGTGGAGACCAGCTCGGCGAGGGCCGCGTCCGCGTGGGTGTCCCCCACCAGGGCCGGCAGATGCGCCTGATGCGGCAGCTCGCCGCCGAGCGCGACGGCGAACCGCAGGGTGGTGCGGGCGGACGGGCTCAGCCGGGAGGCGAGCAGGGCCGCGGGCGCGGCTCCGTCGGCGAGCGAGGGCAGCGGGACGTCGTGGCCCTCGGCGTCGAAGGGCGCGTCGACCGGGCCTTCGGCGTAGTAGCCGTACTCGTCGAAGGCGTTGGGGTCGGCGCGCAGCTGGTCGCGCTGGCGCAGCAGGGCGCCCGCCTGTACGAAGCGCAGCGGCAGGCCCTCGGACTCGAACCAGAGGTCGCCCGCCCAGGCCGCCTCGTCGTCCGTCAGGACGCGGCCGACCCCGCGCTCCAGGAGCTCGACGCCGCCGCTGCGGCCGAGGCCGCCGAGGAAGACCTCTTCGAGGTGCGAGCCGGCGGAGGGTGCCGCGACGTCGGGCGTCGCGGATATCAGGAAGGCACACTCGGGCGTCGCGTCGAGCAGCTCTTCCAGGCCCGAGCCACCGAACTCCAGGTCGTCCAGGACGACGACCGCCCCGATCTCATGGACGAGTTCGAGCAGCAGCGTGCGGTCGGGGCGGTGCAGCGGTGCGTTGTAGACGGCCCCGAAGAGGTCCTGGAGCAGGTCGCCCGGGCTCTTGTGGTAGCCGGAGAGCCGGACGACGCCGTCCGGTGCGAGGTCGGCGCAGTCCTCAGCGACGGCGTTCAGGAGCGCCGTGCGCCCCGAGCCCGCGGGACCGGTGAGCCGGACCGAGCGCCCGCGCGCGAGCAGGCGTACGAGCCGCTCGCGCTCTTCCTGGCGTTCGAGGAGCGGCATCCGGGGCAGCGCCGGACCCGGCGGCACGGGCGGCACCGCGGCGCGGCGCAGCTCGGCGCGCTCGGCGGCGGAGCGCTTGACGGGGCGCGCGGGCCGCTCGCCCGGCGGGCAGGGCTCTATCTCGCTGCCGTCGACCGGGTTCACGGTGAGCAGGAAGTCGCCCGAGATGAGCTGGACGGTGCGGGCGAGCGCGGGTGCGGGCTGCCCGAAGTCGGGTGTCAGAGGATCGCGGGGTGGCCGCGATCGGCGCGCCGAATCGTCGTCGTTCATACCGTCTTGGCCGTACTCTTCCGGTCCCCGGTTCATCGGGTCCATGGTCAAAGCCCCCCAGATGCGTGGTGTACACAGCCCCCTCCGGCCTTGTGCACACTGCGCTGTCGCTTCTGGTCCGGTGCCCCCGCTCGGGTTCTCACATCGGTGGCGACCGAACCCTAGACCTTCGCTCAGTATCTACGAACGGGCGGGGTACCGCCCCGTCCGAGACGTCACAGTCTCGTGAGGATTGTGCGCGAGATGCGTTTCCTACCGGATCGCCGGGGATCCCCGGCGATCACACACGGGGAAGCGATTCCACCCCGATGCCACCCTCGATCGCGAGGATCCGGTGCAGCCGGGTGGCCACCAGCAGACGCTGCATCTGGGGCGGTACATCACGCAGCACGAGCCGGCGTCCGCACCGTCCCGCGCGCCGGTGCGCGCCCATGATCACGCCGAGTCCCGTGGCGTCCCACGAGTCGAGTTCGGACAGGTCGAGCACCAGGTCGCCGGCTCCGTCGTCGACGGCCGAGTGCAGGACCGTACGGGCGTCCGCCGCGCTGCGTACGTCGAGGCGTCCCCCGACGACCAGCTGGGCCTGGTCGCCCCTGATGTGCATATGCGCTCCCCGAGAGTGCTGAGTTTCCTGTGACGTCTGTTCCGTAAGGCGTCTGCGTATGTCACTGCAACTGACTGCCGCATGGACAAGGAAGTTGCCGTCTGTAAGCGAACCGATACCGAATTCACTCCGAGGGGTGACCCCGCAAGGGAGGAGGTGGCGTCAGTGCTTGTAGAACCCCTGCCCGCTCTTGCGTCCGATGTCACCGGCGTCAACCATCCGGCGCATCAGCTCGGGCGGTGCGAACTTCTCGTCCTGGGACTCCGTGTAGATGTTGCTGGTGGCGTGCAGCAGGATGTCGACGCCCGTCAGATCGGCGGTCGCGAGCGGTCCCATGGCGTGCCCGAAGCCGAGCTTGCAGGCGATGTCGATGTCCTCGGCGGTGGCGACACCCGACTCGTAGAGCTTGGCGGCCTCGACGACGAGCGCGGAGATCAGACGGGTCGTCACAAAGCCGGCCACGTCGCGGTTCACGACGATGCAGGTCTTGCCGACGGACTCGGCGAACTCCCGTGTGCGGGCGAGGGTCTCGTCGCTGGTCTTGTAGCCGCGGACGAGTTCGCAGAGCTGCATCATCGGCACCGGCGAGAAGAAGTGCGCGCCGACGACCCGCTCCGGACGCTCCGTCACGGCCGCGATCTTCGTGATCGGGATGGCGGAGGTGTTGGAGGCGAGCACCGCGTCCTCGCGCACGATCTTGTCGAGCGTACGGAAGATCTCGTGCTTGACCTCGAGCTTCTCGAAGACGGCCTCGACGACGATGTCGGCGTCCGCGACCGCGTCCATGTCGGTGCTCGTCGTGATGCGCCCGAGCGCCGCATCGGCATCCTCGGCGGCCAGCTTGCCCTTGCTCACGAACTTGTCGTACGACGCCTTGATCCCGTCGGTGCCACGGGTCAGGGCCTCATCGGTGACGTCGCGCAGGACGACGTCCCAGCCCGCCTGTGCGGAGACCTGTGCGATACCGGACCCCATGAGTCCGGCTCCGATGACGGCGAGCTTCCCTGCCACTGTTCCGACTCCCCTACCGCTTATCACGCCTGGCTTACACGCTGTTTACGTCTGCCTGTTCGCCGGACATTAGCGGTCGCGAGCGCCCAGGTGGCGGCGAAGAGATGCGCGTCACGTCTCAGATGACGGACATCACACTGGTACGGCTCATTCGGCGTCCCGCACCGCGTAGTTGAGGACCTTTTCGCTCAGTAGGTCCTCCATCTCGTCGAGGAGTTCGAGGGCATCCCGTGACACCTCGGCGGGCTTGCGGCACTTGACCATCTCGTCGCCGATCCAGGCCATGAGCGTGCTGTGGACCCAGGAGAGCTGACCCGCGATCAGTCCGGGCATGGGGTCGCCTTCGGCGGCCTTCGCCTCTTCGGCGAGGGTCGTCGTGAGGTGCGCGAGTGCCTGCTGCTGGATCTCCCAGAGCCGGGAGCGCAGCGGGTGGGCCTCGTGGATGACCTTCATGAAGTCGGCCCAGCCGGCGAAGAGGCCGATGCTGGGCGAGACGCTCTCCACGTCCGAGCGCAGCGCACGCAGGACGGCATGGGCGGCGGACTCCCCCGCGCGACGGCCGCGTACGTAGCCGGAGAGCCGGTCGACGACGGCCTCCCCGCGGTCGAGGAACAGGTCCTCCTTGGCGGGGAAGTAGTTGTAGACGGTGTTCACGGAGACGTCCGCGGCCTCCGCGACCTCCGCGACCGTCACCGTGACGAAGCCGTGCTCCAGGAACAGCCCCGTCGCGATGTCCGAGATGCGCTGCCTGGTCTGCCGCTTCTTGCGTTCCCTGAGCCCTTCAGCCATGAGTCCACCCTACGGCCCCCTGCTTGGGCAACTGAAAAATTGGGGCCGTTGCAAAATTTAAGAGACTCTGTTTTTGTGGTCGCCATGGCAATCATCAGCACGGCTGGGCTCACCCAGACCTTCCGCACCAAGCGCGGCCCCGTGGAGGCGGTGCGGGGCATCGACCTGACCGTCGCGCCCGGCGAGATCGTCGGCCTCCTCGGGCCGAACGGCGCGGGCAAGACGACGACGCTGCGCATGCTCACCACGCTCCTGCGGCCCACCGGCGGCGCCGCCACCGTCGCGGGCCTCGACCTGGCCGGCGATCCGGCGGGCGTCCGACGCAGGATCGGTTACGTCGCCCAGTCCGGCGGCGTCGACCCCAACATCTCCGTACGCGAGGAACTGATCACCCAAGGGCGCCTCTATCGCCTGACGAGGACTCAGGCAGCCGCCCGCGCCGATGAGTTGGCACGCGACCTGGGCCTCACCGAGCTGCTCGACCGCAAGTGCGCCGCGCTCTCCGGCGGCCAGCGGCGGCGGCTCGACGTCGCCATGGGGCTGCTGCACCGGCCCGATGTGCTCTTCCTCGACGAGCCGACCACGGGGCTCGACCCGGGCAGCAGGGCCGACCTGTGGGCGCTGGTGCGACGGCTTCGCGACGAGCACGGCACCACCGTGGTGCTCACCACGCACTACCTCGACGAGGCGGATGCGCTCTCCGACCGCCTGGTCGTCATCGACAAGGGCCTCGTGGTCGCCGAGGGCACGCCGAGCTCGCTCAAGCTGCAGTACGGCGGCTCGATCGACGCCTCGCTCCAGGACACCTTCCTCGCCATCACCGGGCGCGACATCGCCCCCAAGGACACGGCGCCGGTCGCCGTCTGAACCCCAGGACCTCTCATGTCTGCGTTTCTCTCCGACACCGCCCTGATCTTCGGGCGGTACGCGCGCCAGACCCTGCGCTCCAAGTTCCAGATCCTCTTCGGCGTCCTGATGCCGCTGCTCTATCTGCTCTTCTTCGGCCCCCTCCTGACCGATCTGCCGCTCGGTTCGCGCGGCGACTCCTGGCAGGTGCTCGTGCCGGGGCTGCTGCTCCAACTCGGCCTGTTCGGCGCCTCGTACAGCGGATTCGCGATCATCATCGAGAAGCAGTTCGGGGTGGTGGAGCGGATGCGGGTGACGCCGGTGAGCCGCCTCGCGCTCCTGCTCGGCCGTGTCCTTCGCGATGCCGCGCTCTTCGTCTTCCAGGCGGTGCTGCTCGTCGTCGCGTCGCTGGCGATGGGGCTGCGGGCGCCGCTGGCCGGCATCCTCATCGGCTTCGCCTTCGTGGCGGTGCTCACCGTCGTCCTCGCGTCCCTGTCGTACGCGCTCGCGCTGCTCGTCTCCAAGGCGCACGAGTTCGGTCCCGTCATCAACGCGGTGAGCATGCCCTCGATGCTGCTCTCGGGCCTGATGCTGCCGATGGCGCTCGCGCCGGGCTGGCTGGACGTGCTCTCGCACTTCATGCCGTTCCGCTATCTCGTGGACGCGGTGCGGGCCGCCTATGTGGGCGACTACGCGAGTACGGCGATGCTGTACGGCGTGCTGACGGCGGCCGCGCTCACCCTGGTGTCCGTGACGGTCGGCACACGTGTCTTCCGGACGGCGGGCGCGTAACTAGGCTGGCCCCATGGTCAATCTGACGCGCATCTACACCAGGACCGGCGACCAGGGCACGACGGCCCTCGGCGACATGAGCCGCACCGCCAAGACCGATCTGCGGATCGCGGCGTACGCCGACGCCAACGAGGCCAACGCCGCCATCGGCACGGCGATCGCGCTCGGCGGGCTCGACGAGGAGGTCGTGAAGGTCCTGGTCCGGGTCCAGAACGACCTCTTCGACGTGGGCGCCGATCTGTCCACGCCGGTCGTGGAGGACCCCGAGTACCCGCCGCTGCGCGTCGAGCAGTTCTACATCGACAAGCTGGAGGCGGACTGCGACCGCTTCAACGAGCAGCTGGAGAAGCTGCGCAGCTTCATCCTGCCGGGCGGCACGCCGGGCGCGACGCTGCTGCACCAGGCGTGCACGGTGGCCCGCCGGGCGGAACGGTCGACTTGGGCCGCTTTCGAGGTGCACGGAGAGGTGATGAACCCGCTGACCGCGACGTATCTGAACCGCCTCTCCGACCTCCTGTTCATCCTGGCCCGTACGGCCAATAAGGAGGTCGGGGACGTGTTGTGGGTGCCCGGCGGTGAGCGCTAGGCGCTCCGCTGGGGGGTCGGCTGGTCGTCTGCGGGTACGTCGTGGCTGGTCGCGCAGTTCCCCGCGCCCCTTCGGGGCGCCACCGGCGGTGCCTTCTTCGGGAAGACCGTGTACGTCGCCGCGATGACGATGTTGATGCCGATCAGCCACAGCATCTTCTGCTGCCACATCCGCAGTGAGTCGATGTCGCCGTCGTCGCCCACGTACCAGGCCGCCCCCTGCAGCAGCGCCATCGCGATCAGACCGGCGAGTACCCAGCGGGCGGCGATCTTCCACTCGTCGATCGCGCGGGCCGTGCCGTAGAGCTTGACGGGCGGTGGGCCGCCAGCGAAGCGGTGGGCCACGCGGACGTCGACCCACTTGATCGTGTAGTGGCCGAGCGCGATCGAGTAGCCGATGTAGACGGCGGCGAGGCCGTGCTTCCAGTCCGGCTCCGCGCCGTTCTTCAGGTCGACCGCGGTGACGACGAAGAGGACGACCTCCAGGATCGGCTCACACAGCAGTACGGCGATGCTCGCGCGCGGCATCTTCGCCCAGTACCGCAGGGCCAGGCCGCCGGCCAGCAGCAGCCAGAAGCCGGCCTCGCAGATGATGATCAGCGTGACGATCACGGTTCGCTCCTCTCGGTCACCTTTCCAGGCTCCCGTCAGGGCGGCCGCGGATCATCGTCGGCAGTGACGAAGTGGGACTGCATCCTTCGATGTACCGGACGGTTCCTCCCTCAGGATCAGGCACCGCCCGCACCCGCCGTGTTGGATGGAGGGCATGGCCCTGTCCCTGCCCCGCCCGCAACGTTTCGACGTACTGATCGCCGCGGTCAGTGTGCTCAGCGGGCTCGCTCTGTACGCGCTCGGGCTCGGCACGCAGGGCGACCGGGTGCTCGAACGACCCTGGCTGCTGCTGCCGCTCGGCGTGCTCGGGTGCATGGAGCTGCTGCGCAGGACGGCGCCGCGGGTGGCCCTGCCGGTCGCCACCGTCGCACTGGTCTTCGATCAGTTCACGCCGGGCAATCTGGCGTCGGTCATGATGTTCACGGACATCATGTACGCGGCCGTCGTGTACGGCACACCGGCCGCCGCCCGGCGCATCCCCGTCACCACCGGGGCCATCACGGTGGCGATGACGATCGGCTTCCTCGCCTGGTGGCAGGAGCCCGAGGCCGTCCTCATCGGTGTCGCGACCGGCATCGTGGCCTTCGGTCCCGCCGCCACCGGAGCCCTGGTCCGCAACCACCGCGAGGCCGCCGCCGCGGCCAAACTGCGGGCCGAGCAGACCGCGCTGCTCGCCGAGATGGACCGCGTCCAGGCGATCACCGCCGAGCGCGCCCGGATGGCCCGTGAGCTGCACGACATGGTCGCCAACCATCTGTCGGCCATCGCCATCCACTCCACGGCCGCGCTCTCCCTCGACGACCCGGCGACCACCCGCGGCGCCCTCTCCGTCATCCGGGAGAACAGCGTCGAGGGCCTGGCCGAGATGCGCCGCCTGATCGGCATCCTGCGGGACTCCAGCGACGACCGGGAGCCCGCGGCCGCACCCACCCTGGACGGCCTCGGCTCCCTGCTCGCCAACGCCCGCACCAATGGCCTGGACGTCGCGCTCGACGACGGGCGCGCCGCCGACGGGCCCAAGCTCCCCGCCCCGGTCGAGCTCGCCGCGTACCGCATCGTCCAGGAGTCCCTGACCAACGCCCTCAAGCACGCGTCCCCCGGCCGGGTCACCGTGGCCCTCGCCGAAGAACCCCGCGCCCTCACGGTCCGCGTCACCAGCCCGTACGGCGATCCGTCGGGTCCCCGCGCCCCCGGCTCGGGAGCCGGCCTCGTCGGTATGCGCGAGCGCACCGAACTCCTCGGCGGCACCTTCGATTCGGGCCCCGAGAGCAGCCCCGACGGCAAGGTGTGGATCGTGTACGCGACGCTGCCCGTCGACCCCGCAGACAAGGAAGTGACCGAATGATCCGCGTGCTCGTCGCCGAGGACCAGTCAGCCGTACGCGCGGGACTCGTCCTGATCCTGCGCAGCGCGCCCGACATAGACGTGATCGGCGAGGCGTCGCACGGTGAAGAGGCGGTGGCGCTCGCCCGTGAACTGAGGCCCGATCTGGTCCTCATGGACATCCAGATGCCGCGCCTCGACGGCGTGTCCGCGACCCGTCAGGTCGTCGCCGAAGGCCTCGCGGACGTGCTCGTCCTGACCACCTTCGACCTCGACGAGTACGTCTTCGGCGCGCTGCGCGCGGGCGCATCCGGGTTCCTCCTGAAGAACACCGAGGCCAAGGACCTCCTGGAGGCGGTCCGTACGGTGGGGCGCGGCGAGGGCCTGATCGCGCCGGCCGTCACACGGCGGCTGATCGCCGAGTTCGCCGCCCCAAAGACGATGAAGCCCGTACGCCGCGAGAACGGACCCGATCCCGCCATCCTCGACACCCTCACGCGCCGCGAGCGCGAGGTGCTCGTGTGTCTCGGCGAAGGGCTGTCGAACGCGGAGATCGCGAGCCGTCTGGACATGGCGGAGGCGACGGTGAAGACGCATGTCAGCCGGTTGCTGGGCAAGCTGGGGCTGCGCAGCCGGGTCCAAGCGGCCGTCCTCGCACAGGAGTTGGGCGTATGAGTCGCGAGATCGCGGTCGCGACCGACGCGATTCGGCCAATGGTTCAGACCTCTTGACCGCTGGTCCAGACCTTTCTATTCTCACCGCACTGCGGTGAGCACTCCCCCACGTGTTCCACGTGCTCACGGGCGGCGCAGGGTCCCACCCCTAACCCCCGTAACTCACCCGAGGAGCACAGCGTGCGCTTCAGACACAGAGCCGTGGCAGGCCTCACCACCCTGCTGCTCCCGCTCGCCACCCTGGTCGCCCTCACGGGCCCCGCCGAGGCAGCACCCGAAGCCGCCCCGGCCGCCACCGCCACGTACACCAAGACCCAGGACTGGGGCAGCGGCTTCGAGGGCAAGTGGACCGTCAAGAACACCGGCACCACCTCGATCAGCTCCTGGACCGTCGCGTGGGACTTCCCCTCCGGCACCAAGGTGACGTCCGCCTGGGACGCCACCGTCACCAACTCCGGCAACCGCTGGACCGCCAAGAACGTCGGCTGGAACGGGACGCTCGCCCCCGGCGCCTCGGTCTCCTTCGGGTTCAACGGCTCGGGCACCGGATCGCCCGCCAACTGCACGGTGAACGGTGGCAGTTGTGACGGCGGCAGCGTCCCCGGCGACAACCCGCCGAGCGCCCCCGGCACCCCGACCGCCTCCGACATCACCAACACCTCGGTGAAGCTCGCCTGGAGCGCCGCCACCGACGACAAGGGCGTCAAGAACTACGACGTCCTGCGCGACGGCGCCAAGGTGGCGACCGTCACCGGGACTTCGTACGCCGACAGCGGCCTGACCGCGGGCACCGACTACTCGTACACGGTCCAGGCCCGCGACACCGCGGACCAGACGGGACCGGCGTCCGGCGCCGTCAAGGTGCACACCACGGGCGGCACCGACCCGGGCCCCGGCGGCAAGGTCAAGCTCGGCTACTTCGCCCAGTGGGGCGTCTACGGCCGCAACTACCACGTGAAGAACATCGACACCTCGGCGTCCGCCGCCAAGATCACGCACATCAACTACGCCTTCGGCAACGTCCAGGGCGGCAAGTGCACCATCGGCGACGCCTACGCCGACTACGACAAGGCCTACACCGCCGACCAGTCCGTCGACGGCGTCGCCGACACCTGGGACCAGCCGCTGCGCGGCAACTTCAACCAGCTGCGCAAGCTCAAGGCCAAGCACCCGAACCTCAAGGTCCTGTGGTCCTTCGGCGGCTGGACCTGGTCCGGCGGCTTCACCGAGGCGATGAAGAACCCGGCGGCCTTCGCCAAGTCCTGCCACGACCTGGTGGAGGACCCGCGCTGGGCCGACGTCTTCGACGGCATCGACCTGGACTGGGAGTACCCGAACGCCTGCGGCCTGACCTGTGACACCAGCGGCGCCGCCTCCATGAAGAACATGATGTCGGCATTCCGCACCGAGTTCGGCAAGGACGCCCTGGTCACCGCCGCGATCACCGCCGACGCCTCCAACGGCGGCAAGATCGACGCGGCCGACTACGGCGGCGCCGCGCAGTACGCCGACTGGTACAACGTGATGACGTACGACTTCTTCGGCGCGTGGGCGGCAAAGGGCCCCACGGCCCCGCACTCGCCCCTCACCTCCTACGCCGGCATCCCGCAGGACGGCTTCAACTCCGCCGACGCGATAGCCAAGCTGAAGGCGAAGGGCGTGCCCGGCGCCAAGCTGCTGCTGGGCATCGGCTTCTACGGGCGCGGTTGGACCGGGGTTACGCAGAAGGAGCCCGGTGGAACCGCCACCGGCGCCGCGCAGGGGACGTACGAAGCAGGCATCGAGGACTACAAGGTCCTGAAGAACTCCTGCCCCTCGAACGGCACCGTCGCGGGGACCGCCTACGCGCACTGCGGCAGCAACTGGTGGTCGTACGACACCCCGGCGACGGTCAAGAGCAAGATGGCCTGGGCCAAGGGGCAGGGGCTTGGCGGCGCCTTCTTCTGGGAGTTCAGTGGGGACACCCCTAACGGGGAGTTGGTGTCTGCCATTAATGACGGGCTCAAGTAACCCGGGTAGCCCCGCATAGACGAAGCCGGGGTGTAAAAGTAAGCCCCCAGTTGTCCCCCGCTTAACATTTGTTTTGGCTGCGGGCCGGTTGTTGGCGGTGGCGCAATTAACCCC
>NZ_JBHYIG010000295.1:7590-11939 GCF_042740015.1 Streptomyces sp. NPDC059037 | reverse complement strand
GGGCTGAAGGCGCTGGAGGGCGACCCGCGGTGGACGGCGGCCATCGAGGCACTGCTCGACGCGGTGGACACCTATGTGCCCATGCCCGAGCGGTACGTCGACGCGCCCTTTCTGCTGCCGGTGGAGAACGTGCTCACCATCACCGGGGTGGGGGATGTGGGTGGTTTTACGTTTCGAATGGAGTGTGGTGGGTGCGTTGCGGGGCTACGGGCTGCGGGGGTGAGGGATTGGCCTTTCCACCGTTCGTAGTGGTCTACACGTGCGTCGGCGGCAACCGCCTGCTGGTCACCTACATGTCCACCGGGGGCGACCCTCGCGATGCCAGCTGCCTGCGGCGGTGAACTACTCGGACCTGTATCAGGGATGGTGAGGCGCGCCCGCTGCCCCGGAGGTGGCAAAGGCAAGGGGCGGAGTGTGTCGCATCGCCTTTCTCATGCCGCGGTCGCTGATCTCACATCAGGACCCCGGCGCCGTCGCCGCGCTCGCCAAGCACGGTGCGTTGCCACAGAAGGGTGGGAACCTCGGCCACGAGTACGGTCTCCAGCGCCTCCACTCCGCCTTCGCGCACCCGGTCCGAGGCCTCTTCGTCCACGGGGAAGTCGCCCTGAAGCGCATCGCAGTTCCAGCATCCGCTGCTCAGATAGCGGCTGCGCATCGTTGAACTCCACCGAGGCTTGATCGAGCTGGCCAGCTGAGTCAGGCCCGCCGCCTGCAACATGTCCTTCACCCACACGCGGGAGGTCTCGTCTACCGAGCGCACCCAGCAGTCGGTGCGGGAGGGCCGGACCGGGTAGAGGCCAACCACGCAGGTGGCGGTCTCCCCGCACTTCCAGCACGGTCGGTTCAGAGCCAGGATCCGCACCGGAACCGTTGGGGCACATCCGGGGGGAACAACCTCCGGAATCCACGGATCGGTGCCGAACTGGTCGTCGCGGTTCCACCGTTCGTGCCGGAACGCGACGTCCTGGCACACCGGGCACTGGACTCCGCGCTTCCCATCGTCGGCGGGAACCAGCACACCGGCCTCGGCATCGACCTGCACGGAACACCCCATGCACGGGCCAGGGAACCGGTTGCTCGCGCGCTGGGTGACAGGGCCCGCAGTCTGCCTGGCGACGGCGGCTTCGCGCCGGGTAGTTTCCTGAGGCTTCCGGGGAGCGTCGGCCACGCAGTAGACCTGCCACCGTCCTCCCTGATGGATCCGGACACCGGCTCCTGGCTGGACGTACTGGCTGCAATGCTCCGCCGCGCACACGGCTGCGTACTTGTTGGAAGGCAGTTGGCCCATCGTGTCCGATTCCTACTGGGTGCCAGACGGCCGACCGGCCGGCATGACCGACGGCCTGGCCACGTTTGTCCGAGAAGCGATGCGAATGCCACGCCGCAGCCGACGCTCACAGTAGCCACAGCCCGAGCGCCCAGTCAGTGAGGGGACGGGGAAGTGGATTGTAAGGCCCATTGCGGTTGGTGCCCGCAGGAGCGTGCAGGCTGTTCCGGCTCCGCCCACGTAGCTACCGAGGAGTGCCCCAGCTAGGCTGTGGCGAGAATGTTCGCCGTGTAGGCCTCTGACCCCAGGTCTTGCGGCAGCGCCTCGGATGTTCCTTCGTGGTTGGTCCTCCTGGATCGTGTCCTCCAGCCCTACCAGCAGCTGTTGGCCCTCAGAATCGCTAGCAGGAACCGTCGATGCAATTTGCCCGGTTGCAGCTGATCGGGCTCGATGAGGGTCTGCATCAACGCGCCTTCGTGGAGGGCGATGAGCAGTCGGGCGAGCGGGTCGAGGTCCTGGTTCCGTGACGGCCGAGGCGCGAACGATCTGGAACATTGCTGCGGTCCATGTCGCATCACTTGAAGATCCAGTGCCGCGCAGCGCCCTGCGGGCCCATGGAGCCTTCCACCCGCCGCAGAGCTACATCCGCAGAGCTTCAGCGCTATTGGTGTAGCGCGAACTTTGTGCGACTCCTTGCTGCATGACGACGCGCTCTGAGTCGCCCCTCCGGGCCCGCAAATTGATCGTCTAGGATCGCAGGAATTCCCCACCCCGGGGGAATGGCGGCGCCGAACCGGTGGGGACAACGTTCCGGAGGACTGGGACGTTTGGTGCCGGAGGTTGTTGGAGGGTCCGTAGGCGGGCCCCGACTAGCAGAGGACCACCTGTGCCGAGCCACATACGCTCCTTCTGGGTCATATCCCCGGGGCGGGGTGAGATCCTGACCTCCGCCTGCCCGCCTGCCCGCCTGCCCGCCTGCCCGCCTGCCCGCCTGCCCGCCTGCCCGCCTGCCCGCCTGCCCGCCTGCCCGCCTGCCCGCCTGTGTGATGAGGCCGTAGTTCGGACCCTGTACTCGGCCGTGAGCCGTGGCACGGAGTCGCTGGTTTTCCACGGCAGGGTCCCCACCAGCCAGTACGCGGCAATGCGTGCCCCTTTTCAGGAGGGTGACTTCCCCGGACCCGTCAAGTACGGGTACCTCAATGTCGGCCGGGTAGAGGCCGGGCCGACGGAACTCGTGGGCCGGGCCGTGTTCAGCCTGTACCCGCACCAGACCCGATTCCGGGTCCCAGCCGGAGCTCTCACGCTGGTGCCTGACGCGGTACCGCCTGAGCGCGCCGTGCTGGCCGGGATCGTTGAGACCGCGCTCAACGCGCTGTGGGATGCGCCACCGATGATCGGCGACCGGATCGCGGTCGTGGGCGCGGGCATGGTCGGTTGCTGCGTGGCCGCGCTTCTGGCCCGGTTCCCCGGTGCCACGGTGCAGCTCGTCGACGTCGATCCGGCTCGCGCGGAGGTCGCCGCGGCGCTCGGTGTTGAGTTTGCCGACCCCACGCGGGCAATGGATGACTGCGATGTCGTGTTTCATTCCAGCGCGACTCAGGCCGGTCTCCGGCGCTCCCTCGAACTGCTCGCTCCCGAGGGTTCCGTGGTCGATCTGAGCTGGTACGGGGACCAGCAGGTGACCCTGCCGCTGGGGGAGTTGTTCCACTCCCGGCGCCTGTCGCTGCGTAGCAGCCAGGTCGGCGCTGTGCCGCCGGAGCGGCGCGGACGGTACACGGCCGCGGCTCGGCTCGGCTTGGCGCTCGACCTCCTGCGTGACCCGATCTTCGATGTGCTGATCACTGGCGAGTCGGATTTCGACGAACTCCCGCGGGTCATGGCAGAGATCGCCACGGGCAAGCTGCCCGGGCTCTGCCACCGCATCCGCTATAGCCCTCACTGATGCTGAGCTGCGCCTGCCCCACCACCCCCGTCAAAACCCTCCCGGAGAAGTGATGTTCACCGTAACCATCCGCGATCACCTCATGATCGCCCATAGCCTTCGTGGCGAGGTCTTCGGTCCCGCGCAGCGCCTGCACGGAGCGACGTACGTGGTCGACGCGACCTTCCAGCGTCCGGAGCTGGACGGCGACAACCTGGTCATCGACATGGATCTGGCCGCCAGGGAAGTCCGCGGGATCGTTTCAGCGCTCTCTTACCAGAACCTCGACGACGCCCCGGACTTCGCCGGAACCAACACCACCACGGAGTTCCTGGCCAAGGTCATCGCGGACCGTCTCGCCTCCTGCATACATGACGGGGCCCTCGGCCACGGAGCCCGCGGTCTGACCGGGCTCACTGTGCGGCTCCACGAATCGCACATAGCGTGGGCTGACTACCAGCGCGCGCTCTGACGCCCGGGCCATGGCCATACACCCGTACGTACTGCTGTCGGCGGCTGTCTCCGTGGACGGCCGCTTGGATGACACCGCCCGTGAAAGGCTCGTGCTCTCCAACCGCCGGGACCTCGACCGTGTCGACCGCGAACGCGCTGCGGCGGACGCCATCCTGGTCGGCGCCACCACCTTGCGCAGGGACAACCCGCGTTTGCTGGTGGCGAGCGCCGAACGGCGCGCCCGGCGCGTCGCGTCGGGCCAGCAAGAACATCCGCTGAAGGTCACGGTCACTGGGTCCGCCGAGTTGGACGCGGGGCTGGCGTTCTGGCACTGCGGAGGCGAGAAGCTCGTCTTCACGGTGGACGGCGCGCTGTCCCGGGCCCGCCGCACCTTGGGCGCCCTCGCCGACATCGTCAGTACCGGCCCGGCTCTCGAATGGCCCCTCCTTCTTGACGAACTCGGCCGGCGTGGGGTGGAAAGGCTCCTGGTGGAAGGCGGCGGGACGATCCACACCCAGCTCCTGGCGCAGAACCTGGCCGATGAACTCCACTTTGTCGTTGCACCGCTCCTGGTAGGTGAGGCCGCCGCGCCGACGTTCCTGTCCCCGGCGCGGGGGGGCGGGGGGTGCCCCACCCCCCCAAAAAAAAAATAAGAAAACCCCCCCGAGCGAATGGTGGTGGAGAGCGCGCCCCCCCACGAACCATCAG
>NZ_JBHYIG010000295.1:0-7580 GCF_042740015.1 Streptomyces sp. NPDC059037 | reverse complement strand
GTATCCCGGTGGCTCCACAGCCCGCATGAAACTCCTTGAAGCACGCCCCATCGACGATGTCGTGCTGCTGCGCTACGCCCCGAAAGTCCGTTCCTGAAGGGTTGGTGGGAGTGGAAGTCGGTCCGCCCGGCTTGCAGTTGACCATCCGTCGGTATGCTCGGCGGGCGCATGGTCGGTTGGTGTCGGGCGAGGAGAGGGCCGAGGGTGGACGACGCGGTGGAACTGGCGGACATGATCGCCCAGTTGCGGAGCGAGCTGAGCCGCGCCATGGCGGACGGGGAAGGCGAGGGGCTCCGGTTCCAGGCGGAGAAGCTCGAGCTCGAACTCACCGTTGGCGTGGAACGGAGCCGGGAACCGGGGGCCAAGGTGCGGTTCTGGGTGTTTGACGTCCACCATTCCGCGCGGTCCGCGCACGTGGCCACCCAGCGGGTCATGCTCACCCTTCAGCCGGTACGTGGCGACGCCCCCGGCCGGCCCGCGCTGATCTCGGGTGCCGAGCTGCCCCATGAGCGCTGAGCCTGCTGATCCTCTTGAGCGCTCGGTGAAGTTCGCCTTCCCGGCCGATGAGCCCGGGCTCGACCCGCACCGGATCGCCGAGGTCATTGCCGAAAGCGGCAGCGGCAGGCGGCGTGGATCCGGCTATCGGGTCTCCGCCGGTGTATTTCTCACGGCTGCCCATGTGGTCGCCGATGCGACAGGCATTGTCGTGCGGTGCGACGCCGACCGGCCAGGGGAATGGTCGGCTTCGGCGACCGTGAGCTGGGCGGACGAGGGCAGCGACCTCGCCGTGCTCACCGTGGTGCCACCAGCAGCAGCATCCGCGGTCATCGAACGAGCCCGTTTCGGGCGCATCGCTGACGACCGGCACGGCGTGATCGGCGTACACGCTGCCGGATTCCCCCTGTGGAAGCAGCGCCGCAGCCCTGACGGCGCGTACTTCCGCGAGCTGCACCAGGCGGACGGCACTGTGGCAGCACTCTCCAACCTGCGTACCGGCACGCTGGAAATGACTGTGATTCCGGCCGGAGCCGATCCTGATCCGGGCGCTTCGCCGTGGGCGGGCATGTCCGGTGCCGCGGTGTGGGCCGGCAACCGGATCATCGGCGTGGTCGCCGAGCACCACCGCTCGGAGGGCGCGGGCCGACTCACCGCGGTCCGCCTCGACCGTGCGCTGCAGGCGTGTGACGCCGCAGACCGCGCAGAACTCGCCCGTCTCCTTGCACTCCCGGACACGGGGGCCCTGCCCCTCGCCGTCCCCGGCGAATCGCGCGATGTGTGGGCGCGTGGCGTGCGGGTGGTCGGGGTTCCCGTGGCGCACGGCATCGAGCTGTTCAAGAACCGCACCCATGAACGCGACGAGATCGCGCGCCACCTGAACGATCCTGCTGCCCGCATGGTGACCATCACCGGACCGCGCGGCATCGGCAAGAGCGCGCTCGCCGCGAAGGTCATGGACCTCCTCGACCGCGGCGAATGGCCTCGCCCCGCTGGTGGGCCACTTCCGTTCGGCCTGGTCAACCTCTCCACCCGCACGTCCGGGATCTCTCTGGAACGCCTCTACCTCGACTGCGCCCGCCTGCTCGGCTCCGAGCAGGAAACGAATCTGCGCAAGGTCTGGGCCGCCGCCGGGACGATGCAGGACAGGCTCGACGAACTGCGCGCGGCCATGGGCGACCGGCTGATCGTCGTTCTCATGGACAACCTGGAGGACCTGCTCCACGACGACGGGAGCATCGCGGACGAGGAGCTGGCGGTGCTCCTCGACTGGCTGTTCCGGGTTCCCGCCACCCCACGACTCCTCGTTACCAGCCAGGTTCCGGTGCGCCTCGCGCCCGAACTGCGGCGTTTCGCCGCGCATGTGAATCTCTCCAAGGGCCTGGACTCCGCCGAGGCGGTGGCGCTGCTGCGCGAACTCGACCGGGACGGCAGCCTCGGTATGGCCGATCTGTCCGACGAGGAACTGCTGGCCGCCGCGGTCCGTGTCCACGGCGTCCCACGCGCGCTGGAACTCCTCGTCGGTGTGCTCGCCGACGACGACACGGTGCTGTTGCCCAGCCTTGAGGACGTACTGCAGGACTTCACCCAACGCGACAGCGTCGTAGCCGAACTTGCCCAGGACCGCTACGGACGCCTTGACGAGCAGGCGCATGCCGTCCTCGGTGTCGTCGCCGCGCTGCGTACCCCCGCCGAGCAGAACGTGGTCGTGGAGATTGTGCACGGACTCGATCCGGACCTGCCGGTGGTCCCGGTCCTCATGTCCCTGATCCGCGTGCATCTGGTGTCCGTGGACCGGACGCGCCGCACCTTCGCCCTTCACCCGCTGGACGCGGAGATCGCTTACGGACGGATGCCACAGCACGGACCTTTCAGGAGGCAGGCAGTGCAACGGGAGATCGCATCGTGGTACGCGCGCCAGGCCAAGCCGCGCGGCACATGGCGGACGCTGGAGGACATCGAGCCGCACCGGCGGCAGTTCGACCACCTCGTGCAAGCGGGTGACCACGACGGCGCCGCGCGGGTGCTGAACGAGATCAGCGAGTGGCTCGTCTGGCACGGCTCGGTGCTCGCCGCCGTCTCGATGCACCTCGCCGTCGACGGGCACATCGGCGACGAACGGGTGCGTCTCGCGCACACCGTCGCCTACGGGCACGCCCGGCTCAGCGCTGGACCGATGGAGCAGGCTGCCCAGCTGTTCACCGAAGCGGCCACCCTTGCCGAACGCCTCGACGACAGGCCCGCACTGCAGAACGCGCTCTTCGGCCTCGGCGACGCCCACCGCCAGCTCGGCGACCAGGGCGCCACCGTCGAACCGCTCGCCCGCGCCGCCGAGTTGGCGCACGAACTCGGCGACACCGAGCGCGAAGTGCATGCGAGGCTCTCCCTCAGCCTCGCCCACAGCTACCTCGGCGACGGTGAGAACGCGCTGGACGAAGCTGACCAGCTGCACGCGATGGCCGAGGCGAGCGGCGATCCGCTCACGGCCGCCCGCGCGGGCAACGCGCGCACCATCGCCCTGCTCACGCTGGGTCGCTGGCAGGAGACCGCCGACGCGGGCGCTGAGACCGCCCGCGCCTACCGAGCCGCCGGCAGTCAGGAGGCGATCGCCTACGCACTGAACGCGCAAGGCATCGCTCTCCTGGCTCTCGACGACCCGGAGCAGGCGGCGTCGGTTCTCGAAGAAGCCCGCCACGAAGCCTCGCTCATGGAGAACCCCCGGGCAGAGGGCGTCTGCCTGCTCAACCTCTCCTGGGCGTACTGGCGTGACGGTCGGCTCACGGAGGCGGCCACCACAGCTGAGCGCGCCTCGACCGCTCTCCACATCGCAGGAGCCACGCAAGCTGCAGCGGCCCACTCCCTGGCCGAGGCTGCCCGCGCGCTCCCCACCGCCCGGCAGGCCGCTGCCGATGCTCTGACCCGAGCGGCGGCTGCCCTTGACGGAAACGCCGAGGTCATCGCCCCTGCCTGGCTCACTGATAACGCCCGCCGACTGGCGGACTGAATCTGTTCGGCGACGATCGTTGGGTGCTGGCCTACCCGGTGCGATCCGGCGCGGATCACCCGACCCACACTGGGCCACCGTCATGCTCCCCGGACGGCGAGGCCCGGGCCGACAGCTGGCCCTTGCGCTACCCCGGCGGCGGACGAGGCTCGGCCGAGGTCGTCTTCCCGAATTGGAGAGCCTCGACATCCTCGAGGGCAAGATGGAGCTGCGCCAGGGCTGTCGGGTGTCCCTGCTGGAGACGGATCGAAACCGGGATTCGCTGATGAAGACACTGACTTGGTTCCGGGACCGTTGGGCGGGCCGGGGACGTGTCCTCAGGCCCGGACATCGATGGTTCGGCGTACTTGCGAGGACCAAACGGCGGTGTGGTGCGTGGCCGGCTCGCGACGAGGCATCACCACTGGATGGTCCCGCCCCCTTCAGGAACATCGGGGCACAGACCTTGTTCCTGCCGCACCGACCGGGATGAGGGCCGCAGAGCTCCTGCTGTCGGGCCCAACAGCAGGCGCTCTCGCTAACTACTGTTGCGCTCGGTACCGGGGTGGGGGATGTAGGTGCTTTTACGTTTCGAATGGAGTGCGGTGGAGTGTTGAGGGGTTGCGCGCGGCTGGGGTGAGGGACTGGCCCTTTCGTCGCTCGTGAGTGAGTTGGGCAAGGCTACCGCTGCGTGGCCATGCGTTTGCTGGGTTTGGCTGACCTGGGCGGAGCGCCCCGGACGCCAGCGAGACCCTGAGGTTCCGCAGGGACCGGGAACGGGCAGTTGACTGTTCCGATCAGATTGTGGGGAAGTGCGCAGCGGCTACTTGCCTGCGCGGAATATGTTCACAAGCCCACCAGAAGCCGCGAGGGACCTACCTGAGGGGAAGGCGATGGAGACAGGGGAGTTCTGGGCCCACCGTGCTCGGGTGACTGGGCCCGTCGCTCGTGTGGAGGTGCTCTGTGTCGGCAGCAAGAGGCCTCCGCGTGTCAAGGTTCGTTTCACGGCGGATGAGGAGGAAGGGCGGGAGGCTTGGGTTCCGCGCTCGCAGCTACGAGTGCCGTGGGAGCAGGCCGACGCATGGCTGGCGAGGGAACGGCGCTGGAGCGAACTGGCTGCGGCTACGCCGGCACGCGACGCTCCTGAGCGACGTGCGGTAGACGCTGTCTTTGAAGCGTGCCCTTGGAAAGAGCTGGCGGAAATCGGCTACTCGCGGCACGACGACGGGGTCCTGTACGTGCACGACGTAGAGGCGTTCGCCGGGGCTCTGGGGGAGAGCACGGGGTTCTTCGCCGGTGATGCGCTGACGGTGCTGCATGACGACGGGAGCGCGGAGGCGCCCTGGCCGGTGACGCTGGCGTGTGCCCGCAAGGGTGCCGTCTTGCACACCGAACGCGTCATGCAAGACCTTGAACATGATGAGCAAAGGGCTCAACGGGAGGCGATCTACGGCTCGTACACTCCGGGGCGAGGCAAGCAGGAGGGGCACCACTTCAGCCCCGAGACCTGCGCCGCGGTCGACCGGGAGTTCAAACCCGCCCGTGACCTCGTGCGTCAGTGGTGCGGCGCGGAAGCCGCCGAGTCATTTGCCGAACTCCGCATCCTGCGTGCCGAGGTCATCAGGCTGGGCAGAATCGTCGAGCAGGCCGTCGGCATGCTTCGCCAGGCCGGCAGGAACCGAGATGCGGCGAAGATCGAGGCGCAGTTCGAGATCCCCGTCGAGGATTTCCGCAGGATGACACCACCCGGCTGAATCCCCCGAATCCGGTGCCCTTGGGCCGCTGCCCGTAACACGATCCAAGAGGTGACGATGGCCAAAGCTCCGCTCAACGAGCGGCAGACGCAAGTCCTTCGCTGGATCGTTCAAGGCTGCCCTGCAGGAGTCTGGGACGACTTCACCTACAAGACGAGCGCCCAGGCACTGCAAAACCGAGGCCTGGTAACCGTCGCTCGCCGCCGCGGTCAATGGAGTGCCGAGGCCACGCCTGCAGGTCGTCACTACCTGGAGAACGGGCGCTATCCGACGCTGCCAGCAGTGCGGTCAAGTACCGCGAGGACGACCAATTCCAGCTCCGCCCCCGTGACGGCCGCCGGCCCTGCACGCCGGCCGGCGCCTGCCCCCAAGAAGGCTTCTGCCGCCAAGACCGAAGCGAGAACCGCCCGCACACCACGTGCAGCGCCCAAGCCGCGCAAGGGGACTCTGGGGGAGCAGCTGGTCGAGGACCTCCTGGCGGCGGGAGGGATCCTTGTGGTCAAACCGGAGTACGGAGTTGGTGCCCCGAACTGGTCGGCCCGGATTCGATCGGCGCAGCATTGCGGGAAGCTGCCCGAGGGAAAGGAATTGGTCCACCGTTGGAAGGCGGGGGGCTATGAGATTTCCCTTCAGGACATTCCCGCTTGGAAGCTCGCCGTCCTTGACCCGATCCCCGTCCCACAGACACTCCGCAAGCCGCATGCCGTCGTCACCGCGCTGAGAGACGGCAACCCTGCCTTGAGGCTGAGCAAACCTGTCCAGCAACGTGCGCTGCGCCTCGTGCAGGCCATCGTGACCGAAGCCGAGCAGCGCGGACACAAGGTCCAACTCGCCCGCACGGAACATCAGCGATCGCGTTCTCGGAGTCTGGGCGGGGGCGACCTGTTCACCGTCACGGCACAAGGGCAGCCGTGTGGTGTCTCCTTCGGGCAGGAGCAGGACAGGGTCGAGCACACTCCCACGGCGAAGGAACTCGCCGATGCCGAGCGGTACTCCTGGGTCAAGATCCCCGCGTACGACTACACGCCCTCCGACCGTCTGGCCATCGCGCTGAACGGAGGAATCTCTCACCGCCAGTCGACTTGGCAAGATGCGGCAGAGCGCCCCTTGGAAGACCAACTGCCCGAAATCCTGCAGGAAATGGGCCTACGAGGGTTGGCGGCTGAGCGGAAGCGGGCCGAGGAAGAGGAGCACGCCCGGATCAAACGCAACCGGTGGGAATCCGCAATGCGTCAGGCCCGCCTCGATTACGCAGAAGCATTCCGCGTCAGAGCACTGCAACAGCAGGAAAGTGCATGGCGGCAGGCCGCACGCCTCGCCGACTACCTGGCCGCCGCCTCCGAGAGGACCGCGGTCCTGCCCGACGGTGCCGAGCGAAGTGCGGCCGAGGAATGGCTGGCGTGGGCGACAAAGTACGTACGTTCGCTCGATCCCCTCACCCGACCACTTCGTCTGCCCGAGATCCCCGAGCCCCGGCACAGCGACCTGGAACCCTTCCTGCACGGTTGGAGCCCGTACGGCCCCTACAACCGCTGATCAAGAGAGTCAGCGCGACGATACTGCCGACTCCGAGGAAGCACGCGGCCCGACGACGGCCGGTGCCTGGTCTGCGTACGTACTGAAGCGCATGCAGACCAGGCACCGGCCCGGAGAACAGATGACCCCGGATCCTGACCGCCAGCTCCCTAGCCGAGCACCTCGGTCACGGTGCCCGCGCCCACGGTGCGGCCGCCCTCGCGGATCGCGAAGCCGAGTCCCGGCTCCAGAGGCACGTCACGGCCGAGCTCGACCGTCATGGTGACGGTGTCACCAGGCCGGGCGACGGCGGCCTTGCCGAGGTCGACGTCACCGACCACGTCCGCGGTGCGGAGGTAGAACTGCGGCCGGTAGCCGGAGGCGATCGGCGTCGGCCGGCCGCCCTCCTTCGTCGACAGGACGTACACCTGCGCGGTGAAATGACACGCAGGTGTGACGCTTCCGGGCGCCGCCACGATGTGGCCGCGGCGCACCCCATCGCGGGGCACCCCGCGCAGGAGCAGCGCGACGTTGTCGCCGGCCTGGGCGCTGTCCATTGGCTTGCCGAAGGTCTCGAGCCCGGTGACCACCGTCTCGGTGTCTGTGCCGAGACCGCCGAGGACGCTGACGCGGTCGCCGACCTTGATGGTGCCGCGCTCGACGGCGCCGGTGACGACTGTGCCGCGACCAGTGATCGTGAAGGTGTTCTCCATGGGCAGCAGGAAGGGCGCGTCGACATACCGCTCGGGCATGGGCACATAGGTGTCCACCGCGTCGAGCAGTGCCTCGATGGCCGCCGTCCACCGCGGGTCGCCCTCCAGCGCCTTCAGCCC
>NZ_JBHYIG010000294.1:0-11948 GCF_042740015.1 Streptomyces sp. NPDC059037 | reverse complement strand
GCTCGGGGGGGGCGGGGGCGCCCCCCACCCAATAAAGCCCCGCCGCGCGGCGGCTCGAATCCGCGACGACGGTCGGCCAAAGGCAAAGACGACGCCCGACCGCAGGTCAACCAGCGCCCCAGCCCGACCGCAGGTCAACCAGCGCCCCAGCCCGACCGCAGGTCACCCCGCGCCCGGCCCGACCGCAGGTCACCCCGCGCCCCGGCCCGACCGCAGGTCACCCCGCGCCCCGGCCCGACCGCAGGTCAAGCCGAAGCCCGGCCAGGCCCCGCGGCGCGCCACACGCTCACCGTGGCCTCGACCGCGGCAGCGATCCGGCGGCGGGCCTCCCCCCGCGGCACCCCGCTCATCAGCAGCCGGTCGTACGGAGTATCCGTATGCCGCACCGCGGCCACCACCGCCGCGGTGACCGCCCCCGCGGACAACGCGCGCCCCGCGGCACTGCGCCCCACCCGCCCACTGCCCCGCACCGACGCATGCGCGGCGATCGCGAGCGCCCGGTCCTGTGGACACCCCGGAAACAGACGCCGTATCTCGTCCGCGAACGCCCTCGTGAAGCGGACGTCCTCCGCCGCCCTCCGCACCGCGTCCCGCGCCCTCCGCCGCGCCCGTGCCTCCGCGTCCGCGAGGCACCGCTCCTCGGCCCTCGCGAGGGCCGCCTCCTCGACGAGGATGCCCTGCCGCTCGTACCGGCTACGGCGCCGGTTGAGGCGGACGACCACCGCAGCCAGGCCGCTCCCCTCGCGGGCCCGCCGCGTCAGCGCCGTGTCGCCGCGCGGCAGGAACACGAGATGCCCCAGGTCGGCGCAGTCCAGACAGCGCGGCCCGCCGTCCTCCACGACCAGCAGGGCGAGCGGTCCGCCACGGCACTCCTCGCAGTGCCGCCGCTTCAGCGGCTGGATGGCGACAAGTCCCGGTCCGGCGGGCGGAGTTGGCAAGGGAGGGGCGGTCGGAGCCATGAACGAAGCATTCCCCCTCCCCGAGGGGCCCTACCGCGCACCCGGCATCATGGGCCCTGTGCGACTCGAAGCGATCACCTGGGAACGGCTCACCGAAGCCCTCGCCGACCGGCTCGCGGAGCTCAAGACGGCCGACGGGAGCCCCTGGCTCCGCATCGCCTTCGACGGCGCCCCCGCGGGCAGGCCGGGCGAGCTCGCACACCGCGTGGCCGATGCCCTGCGGGTGCGCGGACGGTCCGCCCTGGTGATCGGCACGGAGGATTTCCTGCGCCCTGCCTCCCTGCGCCTGGAGTACGGGCGCGAGGACGTGGAGGCGTACCACAGCGGCTGGTTCGACACGGGAGCGCTGTGGCGCGAAGTGTTCGGGCCACTGGACCCGGGCGGCACGGGACGCGTACTGCCCGACCTGTGGGACCCGGCCGCGGACCGCGCCACACGCAGCCCGTACGTCGAACTCCCGCCCGGCGGGCTCCTGTTGATGCACGGCCCGCTGCTCCTCGGTCACTGGTTCCCGTTCGACCTGACGGTCCACGTACGGCTCTCGCAGGGCGCCCTGCGCCGGCGTACCGCACCGGACGAGCAGTGGACGCTGCCGGCCTTCGAGCGGTACGAGACGGAGACGGATCCCGGTGCGGCGGCCGACGTGGTCGTACGCGCCGACGATCCCCGGCATCCGGCGTGGAGCGGCTGAACCTCGACCGACCTCGGCCGACCTCGACCGAAGCCCTTTTGAACGACCTCGACCGAATCCCTTTTATATGCACGTGCATGTAGTTAGAGTCTGGGCATGACAACGGCAGCGATCAATTTCAGCGAATCCGTCCGCGCGCTCCTCGACGGCAAGAACTTCGCCGGCGTGGCGACCCTCGGCCCCGGCGGAGCCCCGCAGAACTCCGTGGTGTGGATCAAACGGGAGGGGGACACCGTGCTGTTCTCCGCCACCGCGGGGCGGCAGAAGGTCCGCAACCTCGAACGTGACCCGCGCATCAGCATCTCGGTCTTCGACCTGGCGAACCCGTACGCGTCGACCGAGATCCGCGGCGTCGCGGAGATCCTCCCCGACCCTCAGAAGCGGCTCTCGCACGAGCTCTCGCACAAGTACCTCGGCATCGACCCGCCGGGCGAGAAGGACGGGGAGGACCGGGTGATCATCCGGGTGGTCCCGCGGAAGGTCATCGGCTTCAACGTCTGAGCCCCGCCGTCCCCGGCGTGCGGACCCCCACGGGCCCGGCGAGAATGAAGGGCGCCGGGACTAGCGGTGCCTCCGTGCCGCGCCGGCCGTCCGGCAACGGGAGGTACTCATGACCACCGCCGGAGACATCATGCACCGCGGTGCCCAGTGGATCCCCGCCCACGAGACCCTGGACCGGGCCGCGCAGCTCATGCGCCAGCTCGACGTGGGCGCGCTGCCCATCAGCGACGAGAACGAACGCCTCTGCGGCATCCTCACCGACCGCGACATCGTGGTCGGCTGCGTGGCGATGGGGCACGACCCGGCCAAGGTGACCGCCGGTGAGATGGCCAAGGGCACGCCACGCTGGGTCGAGTCGGGCGCGGACGTCGACGAGGTGCTGCACGAGATGCAGGGCCGCCAGATCCGCCGGCTGCCCGTCATCGAGAACAAGCGCCTTGTCGGCATGATCAGCGAGGCCGACCTCGCCAAGCACCTCACCGAGGAGCAACTCGCGGGCTGGGTCGAGAGCGTGTACGCGAAGAGCTGATCGCATACCGCTGATCGCGTACGGCTGACGGCGTACGGCTACCACTTCGCCTACCCCTTGGCCGCCACCGAGAACGTGCCGTCGTCCGTCACCCCGTACAGCACGCCCCCCAGGGCCAGCGGGGCCACCCCGCTCGGGGAGCGGTCGTCCACCGATCCGCCTCGGTGGGTGTCCTTGAAGGAGGGCGCCGAGCGCCACCGCTCCTTGCCCGTACGGGTGTTGACGGCGATGACGCTGCTGTCCGGCATCGTGGCGTACAGCGTGTCGCCCCGCACCGACGGCTCGCTGAAGATCCGCAGTTCGCGCGAGGTCGTCCACAGCGGCTTGCCGCGCTTGAGATCCAGGGCGAGCACGGTCTCGTTGGCATAGTCGAACAGGTACATGGCGTCGCCGCGCACCAGCGGCGGCGCCTCCGGCTCGACCGCCCAGGGGAAGTCGATCCCGCGGACGTCCCCCGAGGTCAGATCCTGGATGAAGAAGCGCGAGGAGACATCCGAGTCGTTCTCCCAGCGGGCGAAGTACCCCTTGCCGTCGTGCACCGTGGCCAGCCAGAGGTCTCCCTTCGGCGCCTTGACCGAGCCCAGCTTGCGGCCGCTGCGCGCGTCGAAGCGCGTGATGGCCGACGAGGCCGGGGCGGGGTCGCCCTTGCGCGCGGCGGTGCGCAGATCCGCGAAGACCGTGCCGTCCGGGCCCGCGTAGAACGCGCCCGCCGAGTCGCTGGTCACCTTGTGATGCCACAGCTCGTCGCCGGACCGGGGGTCGTACGCCGTGTACGTCGACGTCCGGGACTCGCTCAACTCGCCCTTGTGCACGACCAGTACGCCGCTCAGGAACTGGAACTCCGCGTGCGGCCCCGGCAGCCGCCACAGCCGCCGGCCGCTCTTCGCGTCGTACGCGTCGACACCCTGGGAGCCCTCCGCGCTGAACGTGAACACCGCCCCGGCGCCCACGACGGGATCGGTGACCGAGTACCCGTTGCTGGACTTGGGGCGGTGCATCGGCTTGGTCCACTTGACCTTGCCCGTCAGGGGATCGAGCCGGGTCAGCGCCGTGGTCGGCGACGCGCAGTAGACGCCGTGCGCGTGCGGGGTGCAGGCCTGCGACGACGGCATCATGTCGTCGCCGTCCTTCTCGGCGGCGACCTGCCACGGCTGCCAGCCGTCGGGCAGGCCCGACTTGCCGTCCGTGCCCTGCGCGACGGGATCCGACCCCCCGAGCAGCGCCACGGATACGCCGATGCCGAGCACGGCCGCCAAGGCCACCGCCCCGGCGAGGATCACCGTGAACCGCCGCCCCCGGCGCGGGTGTCGGGGTGTGGTCGCGGTCGTCGACAGGGCGAACGTGGCGTCGGAGGCGTCGGAGGCCGGATCCTCCGAGGGCTCCGCCCGTTCTTCCACGGTGGATACGCGTTCCCGTGGCGCACCCGGCTCCCCCTCGTCCGGCAGCGCGGCCAGCGCCTCGAGCACCTGCACCGGAGTGGGCCTGTCCTGCGGGTCCTTGGTGAGGCAGGCGAGGACCAGGGGGCGCAACGACTCGGGCAGCGCGCCCAGTTCGGGGTCGTTGTGCACCGTCTGATAGGCGGCCAGATACGCGTTCTCCGCCTCGAAGGGGCTGCGCCCGGTCGCCGCGTACACCAGCAGCGCGCCAAGGGCGAAGACGTCGACGGGCGGCCCCACGTCGCGCGGGCTGCTGAACTGCTCCGGCGCCATGAACGGTGGTGAGCCCATCACCAGGCCCGTCTGCGTCCGGACATCGCTGTGCGCGGCACGGGAGATGCCGAAGTCGATGACGCGCGTCATCCCGCTGTCCCCGCTGTCACCACCACCGCCGTCCGTGTCCTCCCCGGAGCCGAGCAGCAGTACGTTGCTCGGCTTCAGGTCGCGGTGCACCACCTCGGCGCGGTGGATCTCCCGCAGTGCCTCGGCCAGTTCGCCGCCGAGCCGCTTCAGCCGCGGCCAGTCGAGGGGCCCCTGCTCGGCGACGCGCTGGGCGAGGGTGTCCCCGGGAACGTACGCCGTGGCCATCCAGGGCAGCGCGGCCTCCGGGTCGGCGTCCACGACGGGCGCGGTGAAGGCGCCGCTGACCCGGCGGGCGGCCGTGACCTCCTGGCGGAACCGCGCGCGGAACTCGGGGTCGTCCGCGTACTGGGTGTGGACGACCTTGACCGCGACCGCGCGGCCCGAAGCGGAGCGTCCGAGATAGACGACGCCCATGCCGCCGGTGCCGATCCGCGACTCGATCCGGTAGCCGCCGATCGACTCGGGGTCACCCTCGCGCAGAGGCATCGGTCACCTTCCCCCGGTGGTTGACATGGCCGTCACAGACTAGACGCCGGTGCGTGGCGGGGCCGTCGCGGTGCGTCAGAGCCAGCCATTGCGACGGAATCCGCGGTAGAGCGCGAAACAGATGGCGACGATCAGGCCGACGACCATGCCGTAGCCGTACTTCCAGTGCAGCTCGGGCATGTGGTCGAAGTTCATGCCGTACAGACCGCAGACCATCGTCGGCACGGCGATCACCGCGGCCCACGCCGTGATCTTCCGCATGTCCTCGTTCTGAGCCACCGTCACCTGTGCGAGATGTGCCTGGAGGATCGAGTTCAGGAGCTCGTCGAAGGCGGCGATCTGCTCGGTGGCCCGCTTCAGATGGTCGTCGACGTCCCGGAAGTAGGCCTGTATCTCCGGGGCGATCACCCTGATCGGCTGGGTGGCCAGGATCTGCAGGGGGCGGCCGAGCGGCACCACGGCCCGCTTCAGTTCGAGCAGTTCACGCTTGAGCTGGTAGATGCGGCCCGGATCGGCGCGCTCCCCCTCCTTGGAGAACACGTCCATCTCGACCTGGTCGATATCGGCCTGCACGGCGTCCGTGGCGGCGAGATAGTCGTCCACGACGTGGTCGGCCAGTGCGTGCAGCACCGCTCCGGGGCCCTTGGCGAGCTGCTCGGGCGCCGATTCGAGCTCCTCGCGCAGCGGACCGAGCGAGCCGTGCCTGCCGTGCCGTACGGTGATCACGAACTCCCGGCCGACGAAGACCATGATCTCGCCGGTGTCCACCACCTCGCTGGTCGCGGTCAGCTCGGCATGGTCCACGTAACAGACCGTCTTGAACACGGCGAACAGCGTCTCGTCGTACCGCTCGACCTTGGGCCGCTGATGCGCGTGCACCGCGTCCTCCACGGCGAGCGGGTGCAGGTCGAAGAGCTCCGCGATGCCCGCGAACTCCTGCTCGGTCGGCTCGTGAAGACCGAGCCAGACAAATCCGTCACCGCTCTTGCGTACGCGCTCGACCTCCTCGACCAGGTCGCGGCCGCCCTCCTGGCGGACCCCGTCGCGGTACGTCACGCACTTCACCACCGACGAGCCGAGCGGGGAGCGGACGGGATGGCTGAGGTCGACGCGGGTGCGCTTGCGGGTGAGGCGGGCTGCCCGTGCGACTCTCCGCAGGCCGCCCACCTTCCGGAGGTTCCCTACCTTCCGCAGGTTGCCTGCCATCGACATGCGTGGCTCCTCGTTCCGGTGACTTGGCCAGCAAGTCTGCCAGTACGGGGCGACAGTGCGGCCGGGGCCTGTGGGAACGGAAGACTCCGTTCCGGTATGCCCGGTTCAGCCTCCCCAGGCAAAGCCGGACAACTGGGATGATCGTGGCATGACGCTCATCGACGGCTATCTCTCAGGAAATCGACCCGCTGGGGCGGCTGAGGCGGCTGGGGCCACCCAGATCGGCCGGCGCCACGACGCCTTCGCGGCCCTCTTCGATCCCACGACCTTCCGGCACATCGAGCGGCTCGGCATCGGCCCTGGCTGGCGCTGCTGGGAGGTCGGGGCGGGCGGCCCCTCCGTCGTCTCCTGGCTCGCCAAGCGGGTGGGCCCCACCGGGCGGGTCCTCGCGACCGCCACGGACACGTCCTGGCAGACGTCTGCCGCGCGCCCGCCGGTCGAGGTGCGCACCCACGACGTGGGCGCGGACGCGCCGCCCGTCGGGGGCTTCGACCTGGTGCACGCGCGGCTCGTGCTGTCCCGGGTGCCCGACCTGGAGCAGGCGCTGCGGTCGATGATCAGGGCGCTGCGCTCCGGGGGCAGGCTCCTGATCGAGGAGGCCGACCCCGCGCTGCAGCCGCTGCCCTGCCCCGACGAGCACGGCCCCGCCCAGGAGTTGGCGAACCGCCTCAGGCGCGCGCTGCTCACCCAGCGGGGCTCCGACGTCGCATACGGCCGCGGCCTGCCCCGCCTGCTGCGCGCCGCGGGCCTGCGCCAGGTGGAGGCCGACGCGTACTTCCCCTTGACGGCCCCCGCGTGCGCCGCCCTGGAGACGGTGACGATCCAGCAGTCCCGCACGGCCCTGACCACCGCGGGCCTGGCCACGGACGAGGACATCACCACCCACCTGGCGAGCGTCGCGACGGGCACGATGGACCTGGCGACGTCACCGCTGGTCTCGGCGTGGGGCAGGAAGGGGTAGAGCGCCCCGTAAGGGGCGCGGGGAACTGCGCGACAAGCCCCCACACCCCCGCAGTCGAAGGCACCCGGACACTCTTCAACAGGCCGTCGAACCGGGCAACGGGGGCCGCCCCCCGACCCGTTCGACGGCCAGGGCCCCCGCCCTGCACCCCTCCGCCGCCGCCTCGCAGAGCCCCGCACCCCCCAGCCGGGAGGCGAGAAACGCGCCGGTGAACGCGTCGCCCGCGCCCGTCGAGTCGCGAGGCACGGCCGGCAGCGCGGGGACCGCCGCCCGCACCTCGCCCGACCGGGCGACCAGCGCGCCCGCGGCGCCCCGCTTGACCACCACCGAGGGGAACTGCCGGCTCAGCTTCACGGCCGCGTCCGCCAGGTCGGGCACACCGGTGAGCAGCCGCGCCTCGCCCTCGCTCGGCAGCAGTACGTCCACACCGTCCGTCGCCGCAAGGAAGCGGTCCACGCCGAGATCGGTGAGGAACCCCGCCGACGCGGGATCCACGCTCACCGGCACTCCACGCGCGCGTGCCGATGCCAGCGCGGCTCCGGCCGCGGCCCGGCTCGGCCCGGCGAAGAACAGATAGCCCGAAAGGTGCAGCCACCCGACACCGTCCAGGAGCCCGGCCGACCAGTCGTCGGCCGACAGGCGCAGGGACGCGCCGTTGTCCGCCAGGAACGTCCGCTCGGCCCCGGCGCCCCCGTCGACCAGGCAGATCACCGTCCCCGTCGGCGCCTCAGGGTCGACGACTAGCCGTGGACGTACTCCCGCGCGGGCGAGCGCCTCCTCGTGCCATGCCGCCGAATCGGCCCCGACCCGTCCCAGGATCCGTACGTCCCCGCACCCCCAAGAGGCCGCCCAGGACGCGACATTGGCGCCCGCGCCGCCCGGCACCGCACGGATCGCCGCCGCCGTGTCGGTGCCCGGTGCGAGCGGTGCGCGGTGCCGCGCGACGATGTCGGTGACGACGTCGCCGACGACCAGCAGGGCCCCGCCCCCCGGGCTCACCGCCCGGCCCAGGCCGCCGCGATCCGGCCCGCGAGCCGTACGTTGCCCCGCACCGCCGCGAGGTTGGCATCGAGCGACGCGCCCCGCGTACGGCGCACCAACTGGTCCAGGAGGAACGGCGTGACCGCCTGCCCCGTGATGCCCCGCTCGGCACACTCCTCCAGCGCCTCGGCGAGCACGCGCGCGTGGAGCGCGGGATCGAGCTGCTCGGACTCGGGGACGGGGTTCGCGACGATCAGCGCGGACTCCGGACCGCCGACCGCGTCCTGGGCCCGCATCACCTGGGCGACCTCCCCGGGCGTACGCAGCGTCCAGTCCACCGGATGCCCGGAGTCGGTGAGGTAGAAGCCGGGGAAGCGGTCAGTGCCGTACCCGGCGACCGCGACGCCCAGTGTCTCCAGGCGCTGCAGCGTCGCCGCCACGTCCAGGATCGACTTCACGCCCGCGCAGACGACGGTGATGCGCGTCCGGGCGAGCAGCCCCAGGTCGGCGGACTCGTCCTGGGTCACCGTCCACTCCCGGTGCACCCCGCCGAGCCCGCCCGTGGCGAACACCCGCACGCCCGCGCGGGCGGCGAGCAGCGCCGTCGCCGACACGGTGGTCGCCCCGCTCGCACCTGCCGCGACCGCGAGCACCAGATCGCGGTGGCCCAGCTTGCGGATGCCGTCCTCGTTCGCGACCCGCTCCAACTGCTCCTTGTCCAGGCCGACACGGGGGCGCCCGTCCAGGACCGCGATCGTCGCGGGGACGGCGCCTTCCGCCCGTACGACGTCCTCCAGCTCGCGCGCCACCTGGAGATTGCGCGGGCGTGGCAGCCCGTGCGCGATGATCGTGGACTCCAGGGCGACGACCGGCCGCCGATCCGCCACCGCCGCCTGTACCTCGTCGGACACCACCAGCACGGGCCTGCCTCCTGCCTGTCGGGTCTCCTCTCATCCCTGGCGGGCGGCGCACCCCGCCAAACCCCTCTACGGAGAAGGCGCACCCCTGGCAGGGTCCTGTCGCGGGGGCCCGGCTAGGGTGACCGGCCATGACCACGAGAGATCAAGCTGTCGCGTCGTTTGCCGTGCACATTCCGGATGCCGACCTGGAGGCCGAGCCGCTCGATCCGGCGCAGATCGTCTCCGGCACCCCGGAGGTCACCGGCAAGCTCCTGTGGGAGTCCGCCGACGGCAAGCAGCTACGCGGCATCTGGCAGATCACGCCCGGAGTGGTCACCGACACCGAGGCCAACGAACTCTTCGTGGTCGTCAGCGGCCGCGCCACGATCGCCGTCGAGGGCGGCGACGTGATCGAGGTCGGCCCCGGCGACGCGGCCGTCCTGCGCGAGGGCGACCGTACGACGTGGACGGTGCACGAGACGCTGCGCAAGGCGTACCACATCACGCTGCCCTGACCGCCCTGCGGACCGCGAGCGCCGCCATCGGCAGCAGCACGCAGACGCCGATGAGGTTGAGCCAGCCGTAGCTCGCCTGCGCGACGATCAGGCCGGCCGCCGCGCCGCCGATGCCCGCCGCCGTGTTCATGGTCAGGTCCGAGAGTCCCTGCACTGCGGCTCGGGCGGGCCCCGGCACCGAGTCGGTCAGCAGTGCCGAGCCGGACACCAGGCCCGCGGACCAGCCGAGGCCGAGCACGAAGAGCCCGGCGGCGGTGTGGCCGTGGCTGGGGCCCGCCGTGCCGGCGAGCAGCGCGGCGCAGCACAGCAGCCCGATCGCCAGGCCGATCACGGAGAGCCTGCCGAACCGGTCGGCGAGCCAGCCCATCACCGGCGACAGGGCGTACATGCCCGCGATGTGGCCGCTGATGACCAGACCGACCAGCTGCAGGCTCGCCCCGTGGTGCCCGAGGTCGACCGGCGTCATCACCATGATCGAGACCATCACGGTGTGCGACGCGGCCACCGTCACCAGGGCGAGGCGGGCCATCGGCGACGCGGCCACCGCGGCGACACCGGCCCGCAGCGAGCGGCTCTGCGCGGTGTCGTCCTCCTGCGGGGCCAGGGCGCGCGCGGTGAGCAGCGGGTCGGGCCGAAGCAGCAGCGCCACCACCAGACCGGAGACCGCGAAGATCCCGGCGGCGAAGAGGAAGGGGCCGGCCGTCTCGGGGATGGCCGTGTCGGCGAAGGCACGGCTGGTCGGGGCGGCGATGTTCGGCCCGAGGACCGAGCCGATGGTGGTGGCCCAGATGACCAGGGAGATGGCGCGGCCGCGCCGCTCGGGCTCGGCGAGGTCGGCGGCGGCGAACCGCGCCTGCAGATTCGCGGACGAGCCCGCGCCGAAGCCCGCCATGCCGAGCAGCAGCAGGGGGAAGTTCTCGATGACCGCGGCGAGCACCACGAGCCCCGCGCCGAGCGCGCCGATCAGATAGGCGAGGACGAGCCCCGGCCGCCGTCCGCGCGAGGTCATCAGCGCGGCGAGCGGCAGCGAGAGCAGCGCCGTACCGGCCACGGAGGCGGTGGGCGCGAGCCCGGACAGGGCCTCGGTCCCACTCACCTCGGTCGCCAGGACCGGGGCCAGGGCGATACCGATCGGCACACCGAGCCCGCCCAGTATCTGACTGGCGATCAGCACCGCGGTGGTACGACGGCGAAGGCCGGGCAGCGCCTCGGGGGCGGGTATGTCAGGAGCGTCGACGGTCGAAGTCACTGACGCAGTGTGCCAGGGCGCTCGTACACGCGAAACGGAGTTGCCACGACCGACGGACGCCTCGCACGCGATGACGCCGCCGGCCGGACGGCGAGCAGCACGAGGCCGAGCCCGACGGAGACGAGGGCATGCGCTGCCGGCGCACGGTTGGCCGACAGCTCAGATCAAGGCTCGGCCGGCTGGCACCTCAGACCAGCCCACGCTCGTCCGGTACCTCAGATCAGCGCGCGGTCAGCCGGCGTTTCAGACCGCGGCGGGGTCGGACGGCCCCTTAGAGCGGCGCGCGGTCAGCCGGGGTCTTGGATCAGCGCACGTCGACCGGGCGTCTGAGGTCGGCGCGGGGCCGGGCGGCGTCTTGGATCAGCGCACGTCGACCGGGCGTCTCAGGTCGGCGTGCGGTCGGGCGGCCCCACACCAGCGCACCCTCGGCAGGCACCTCAGATCGGCGCGGGGCCAGCCGGCGTCTCAGATCAGTGCACCCCGGCCGACCGGGCGCCTCAGATAGGGCCTCTGTCGGCCGGCGCCTCAGAGCCAGGGCGCGGCCGACCGGGCGTCTCAGACCAGCGCGCGGTCCGTCGGCGTCACAGACCGGCGTGGGGCCGGCCAGCACCTCGGATCAGCGCACGCCCGCCCGGCCCCTCAGGCCAGCGCACGCCCGCCCGGCCCCTCACACCAGCGCAGGCCCACCAGCTGCCCCTCAACCAGCGCACCCCAGCCAGCGCACCCCAGCCAGCCCCTCAGAACAGCGGCTGCGGCAGCACCCCCTCCAGTGCGAGCAGTTGGCGCTTGGTTTCCAGGCCGCCTCCGAAGCCGCCGATGCCGCCGTCGCTCTCCACCACGCGGTGGCACGGCACCACGACCGGCAGGGGATTGGCGCCCATCGCGAGGCCGACCGCCTGGGCGGCGCGGGGCTGGCCGACGCGGCGGGCCAGGTCGCCGTAGCCGACGACCGCGCCGTACGGAACGGTGGTCAGCTCGCGCAGGACCTGGCGGTTGAACCCGGAGATCAGCGACCAGTCGAGGGGCAGGTCGAAGGCGTGGCGCTCGCCCGCGAAGTAGGCCGCGAGCTGCCGTATGGGCTCGGCGAGGAGTGGCGAGTCGGGAGCCCCCCGCGCGCGGGGCGGCCCCACCGGGCCGGGCCACGCACGCGCCCCGGGGGGCGACCC
>NZ_JBHYIG010000293.1:4692-11959 GCF_042740015.1 Streptomyces sp. NPDC059037 | reverse complement strand
TCGGCGGTGTGTTCTTTGGGTTGGCGGGGCGGGGGGGGGGGGGGGGCGGGGGGGGGCGGCGCCCCCGCCCCCCCCCCCCCTCCGGCACCTCACCTCACCCAGGGCCAGTCGCTCGAAGTCCCCTGCTCGAGCAGCTGCACCATGCGGAAGGCCGCGTCCGAAAGCCCTCCGAACACATGGCGGTTGCCCGTGCCGGACGCGCCGTGGCCCGCCTGGTAGCCCGCCAGGTTCCAGGTGTAGACCGGGATGTCCGCCGGGACCTGCTCGGTCGGGTCGCCGTGGTAGCTGTACGCCGCCTGCTCGTCGGTGACGATCAGGACCCGGTCGTGCTTCTTGTAGAAGCGGCGCACCGCCTCGGTGGTGTTCGTGCCGCCGAGGCTCCCGAAGCGGTCGAGCACCTTCAGGACGGACTCGCCCTTGCGGTACTTCACCGGGGCGCTGCCCGTGCCGAACTCGACCAGGTCCGCGTCCGCCGCCCGCAGCGCGAGCGCCGTGCCGAAGACCGCCGCCGCGTCCGCGCGGTTGAGCTGCGAGCGGGCCGAGAGCGGCGACCACATCGATCCTGACCGGTCGACCAGGATCAGCGAACGGCCGGGCAGCGCGGGCACGTTGGCCAGCGAGTGGCCGAGCGCCTGCTCCAGCGGGTACGACCAGCGCAGCGACGGCGCGTGCTGGTACGCGGCGAGGTAGCGGAAGGGGAACTGCCGCGACTTCGCGACCTCCGCCGGGTCGGCGAGCTTCGCCGCGACGCCGGCCGCCACCTCGTCCGAGACGCCCGCCTCGTCGAAGTTGCGCAGGTTGCGGACGAGCGCCATGGCGCCCATGGACGGAATCACCGCCTCCCAGGCCGCCTTGTCCATCGGACCCTGCAGCCAGCCCGCGAGCGCCTCCCAGGTGATGCCCGCGGCGGCGAGCCGCTCGGCGCCGCCGTCACCGGTCACCACCGCGCGCCGCTCGGCGACGGGCACCGCCATCAGCTCGCGGTGCGCGCCCAGAATGCGGGCGGACGCGGGCGGGACCGCGGTGTCCGGGTTGTGCCGGCGGTCGAGCGCGTACTGGAAGAGGTCGCCCTGCCACGGCTTGTCCGGGTCGGGCGCGGCGTGCACGAGGTTGAGGATGTCGCCGAAGCGGTAGCCCTTGGACGCCGTGTCGTACTTCAGCAGCGCCTTCTCGCCGTACATGCGGCGTACGGCGTCGGCGATGCCGCGCTTGACGGGCTTGGGGATGCTGCGGCCGTACGTCGCCGTCCAGTAGCCGAGCAGCTCGCCGGGCTCGTCCGGGCGGCGCAGCACGGAGGCGACGACCTGGCGGTTGGCGGGGCCTTCGGTCACGTCCGCGTCGAGGCGCGCCTTGACGTACTCGGCGGCGCCGACGAGCGAGGCCGTGCGCATGTTGCCGTCGCCGCGCAGCCAGCCGAGCAGGCCCGCGGTCCACTCCGGGTCCTCGACGGCGAGGCGGCGCACGAGCACGGCGAAACGGTCGTCGCGGTCATCGCCGGACTCGTAAAAGGTCTGCTGGGACACGAAATTCGCGACCGCGAGCAGGAAAAGCTCGGAACGCGGGTCACGGAGGTGCCCTCGGCCGCCCTCGTGGGTGCGGATGGTGCGGCCGGTCGACTTCACCGCCGAAGTGACGAGAGCCTTCGCGGACTTGGTGTTGAAGCGTGCCATGAGAATTCCCCCGAATTCCGAATTCTGAAGTACGACGGGGGAGGCAGCGCAGCGCGAGGGCGCGCCGCAGGGCGCGCACCGGCTGTTGAGGCCTCCCGAGATCAAAGTGGCGGCGGCATGGATTCTTGGAAGGAAGTAGCCGCTGCGTGCGCACCGGGAGGTGCGAAACATGTGAAGTTCAGGTGTCCAGAGTTCCGGTTCGGCTGAACTGACGATGGTGCTCTAACCCCTGAGCTACTCCGGCCTGTTGGTGCCGGAGACGGGACTCGAACCCGTCCGCTCCCCAATATGAGTGGAAGTAAGTCCTGCCTTCGCACCTGGACGAGCTTCACTTTAGGAGAGTGAACCGGCGGGGCACCAATGCTTTTTCGGTGCAACCGTACGATGACTTACAGGCGTCGCACAGATCGTCCGGAGGGGTGGTCGATGCGGAGGGGGATGCCGGGGCATGGCACAGTCCACGCGGGGTGAGCCGGTCGAGCTCGGCGGGTTCCGGATCGTGGCGCGGCTCGGCGAGGGCGGGATGGGACGTGTGCATCTGGCGCGTTCGGCGTCGGGGCGGCTCGCGGCCGTCAAGACGGTGCATGAACACCTGGCCGTGGAGGCCGAGTTCAGGGAGCGGTTCCGCCGCGAGACCGTCGCCGCGCGCGCTGTCGCGGGCCCCTTCACCGCGGCGGTGCTCGACGCCGATCCGGATGCCGAACGGCCGTGGCTCGCCACGGAGTTCTGCGCGGGCCCCGATCTGACGGCCGCCGTCGCCGCGCACGGGCCCCTCGGCCCGGCCGAACTCGCCACGCTGGGCGCGGCCCTCGCGGAGGCGCTGTCCGGGGTGCACGCGGTGGGACTCACCCACCGCGACCTGAAGCCGTCGAACATCCTCATCACCCGTGACGGCCCCAAGGTCCTCGACTTCGGCATCGCGAAGAGCGCGGCCGACGAGAGCCTGACCGCCGCCGACGAGGCGATCGGCTCGCCCGGTTTCATCGCTCCGGAACAGCTGGCGCGGGACGGCGAACCGGGCCCCGCCGCCGATGTGTTCGCCCTTGGCGCGGTCCTCGCGCTGGCGGCGACGGGGCGCGCCCCGTTCGGCACGGGCGGCGCCCCCGCGGTCCTGTACCGCACCCTGCACGACGAGCCGGACCTGGAGGGCGTGCCGGGCACCACCTGGCCCACGTTCCTCGCCCGCTGCCTGGCGCGTGACCCGGCGGACCGCCCTACGGTCGCCGAGGTGCTTGCGTGGTGCGGGGCGCGGGCCGACGACTCGCCGTGGTGGGAGCGGGGGCCGGTGCCTGAGCTCGTGCAGCGCCATGAGGACGAGGTCGCGGAGCTGGTCGCGCGCGACGAGGAGAGTACGGCCGCCGTGGCGGGGCCGCGGAACGCCCCCGCCGACACCGTGCCCGGCGCCCGCGTCCGGGGCCCGTGGGACACCCCGGCCGACGCGCGACCGCCCCAGGGCCAGGCCCAGGCGGCTCCCCCTCTGCCGTCCCGCCGCCGCCTCCTCGCCTGGACCGGTGCCGCGCTCGCCACCGCCGGTGTCGCCACCGCCACGGCCATCGCGCTGAACCAGGACGGCGGCGGCACCGGCAAGGAGCCCGACGCACGGCGTACGCGGGTGCCACGCGGGCGGGTGCGGTGGAAGACCGGTATCGGTGAAGTCGGCTACGGGGGCTCGCTGTTGCGCGAGGGCGATGATCTGTACGTCGTCGACGATGCCGCCGTCACGCGGCTCGACGCGGCCAAGAGCACCCTTCGCTGGGAGTACCCGGCGGAGAACCTGCGGGGCGGCGACGCCCGCGGCGACTTCGTCTACGTACTGCGTGACCCGCTCTTCGAACCGGAGCTCATCGCCCTGCGCCACTCCACCGGCCGCAAGGCCTGGGACTCCGGGCTGCTCTCCCGCAACCCGCACCGGCCCCGGCGGCCGTTCGACGCCAAGCCGAGCGAACAGGAGGGGAACGAAGGGCAGTTCATCGTGGCGGGCGATGTGGTCTGCCTGCTCACCTACGCCGCGTACGACACCATGCAGGCGCGGCGCAGCGCCTGGGGCCGCAAGTGGCGGGCGTACGGCTTCGACTCGCGCACGGGGGAACCGCTCTGGTTCCACGGCGGCGGCGCGGGCGAGGTCATCGGCGCCGATCAGGCGGGCGGCCGCATCGCCCTTGCCGTCTCCGCGAACCCGGGCATGACCGGGACGGACGCGTACGCGCAGGGCGATCCGCTGGTCGTCCTGCGGGCCGCGAGCGGCAAGGTGGAGAAGGAGATCGAGGACGGCGCCCGGCGCCCGCAGGTTCATCCGGGGGCCGACGGGACCGGCTACTACGCCGGGCGCGAGGAGTTCCGGGCCGTCGACCTGGCCACGGGCCGCACCCGCTGGACCCGCCCCGCGGGCACGGGCTCCCACATCACGCCGACCGCGTCGGACGGCCTGGTGCACGCCCCGGTGGCGGACGGCGTCCGTGCGTACGACGCGACGACGGGCGCGGTCCGCTGGACCCGCGAGGGCGTCCGCGTCCTGGAGGAGACACCACTCGTCTCGGACGGTCTGGTGTACGTCGCGGGCCCGGAGCCCGGCGGCTCGGGCGACCCCACCTGGGGCCTGTACGCCCTGGACGCGACCACCGGCAAACCGAAGTGGGCCCTGCCCCTGGACGCCGTCACCGGCGTCGACCTCGCCACCGCGGGCAAGGGCCTGGTCCACCTGTGCGCGGACGGCACCCTTTACACGATCAGCGGCCCGGAGCTGCCGTGACGCCGGCGCCATCCGCCACCCGCCCCCGCCCCACGCCCCGACGCGGCACGCAGCCACCAACACCCCACCCCGCCACCGCAGATGCTCCTCCCGAGCACACCCAAGCCGATCAACGGCAGCCCAGAGCGACCGTGACACCGACGCCCAGCGGAACAACCCCTGCGCCATCCGCCACCCGCCCCCGCCCCACGACCCGACGCGGCACGCAGCCACCAACACCCCACCCCGCCACCGCAGATGATCCTTTCCAGCACACCCAAGCCGATCGACAGCGGCCCAGAGCGATCAAGGCGTCGCACCCCGACGGAACGCCCCTCGCGCCACCCGACACCCCGCTCCCGGCCCACACTCCGGCAGGGAACTCCAGACCACACCCCACCCCGACCGCCGGACGCAACCGCCTTCCCCACCCGCACCGGCAGCCCAGCACACCCAACGCCCGCCCGGAGCCTTCATGACGACCGCACCCCCCGGCGGAACGCCCACCGAACTCCCCGGCTCTCCCCTCCTCCCCCACGACCCCATACGGCTCGGCGGGCACCGCATCGTCCGGCGGCTCGGGGCCGGGGGGATGGGGCAGGTGTTTCTGGGGCGCAGTCCCGGGGGGCGGCTCGTTGCCGTCAAGACCGTGCATGAACACCTCGCCGCCGACCCGCACTTCAGGGAACGCTTCCGCCGCGAGGCCACCGCCGCGCGGGCCGTCACCGGGGCCTACACCGCCGCCGTGCTCGACGCCGATCCGGACTCCGCCGTGCCGTGGCTCGCCACCGCCTTCCTGCCGGGGGTGACGCTGCGTCAGGCAGTCGCCGCCGGGGCGCCGTTCGGGGCGGGCGTCGCGCTGTCGCTCGGGGCCCACCTCGCCGAGGCGCTGACGAGCATCCACGGGGCGGGGATCGTGCACCGTGACCTGAAGCCGTCGAACGTGCTGCTCACCGCCGACGGGCCCCGCGTCATCGACTTCGGCATCGCGCGCGCCGCGGGCGACCTGGTGCTCACCGAGGCGGGGGCGATGATCGGCACGCCGGGGTTCATGGCGCCCGAGCAGATCGACGGGGCCCAAGTCGGCCCGCCCGCCGATGTGTTCGCGCTCGGCGCGGTCCTTGCCTTCGCCACCGCCGGAGAGCACCCCTTCGGCTCCGGACCCGTGGCGGTACTGCTCTACCGAGCCACCCACGAGGAGCCCGACCTCACCGGCGTACCGGAGAAGGACGGGCTGCGCGATCTCGTCGCCGAGTGTCTGCGCAAGGATCCGGCGCTGCGGCCCGGCGTGGCCGACGTCCTGGCGCGGACCTCGGATCCGGCCGCCCCGCTGTGGTGGCGCGAGGAGCCGCTGCGGTCCCTGATCTCGCCCGGCCGAGCGCCCGCCCCCGAACCGGACACGGAAGCCGCGCGGCCCGCAGCCATAACCGCGCCCACTCCCGCTCCCGCTCCCGCCAAACCTGAGCCCGAGCCCGTAGACCGCACCGCCGTCGCCGCCGCCGTCCGTTCCGAACGCCGCAGGACCCTCACCCGCCGCTCCCTCCTTGCCGCCACCGGCGCCGGCTTCGCCGGGCTGCTCGGCTACGGGATCTCGCACTCGTCGCCGGACGAGAGCGGGGACGACGAGGACGCCGGGCTGCGCGTCGAGAAGGGGTCGCGGCAGCCCGGCAAGGTGCGGTGGACGCTGCGCACCGACGGCGGCAGCATCGACGCCGCCCTGCTCAGCGGGTCCACCCTGCTCGTGCACGGGACCAAGCCCTACTCCGACGGGGAGGGCCTGGTCCGCGCCGCTTCCGCACGCACCGGCGCCCGGCAGTGGCAGGCGTTCGGCGTCGGCGCGCAGGCGCCGAAGCTGTGGGGCGTCGTCGACGGCATGCTGATCACACCCGAACTCCTCGACCAGGCAAGGGACTTGGACAGCGGCACTCCCTGGAAACCGCGGGAATACTGGCCGCAGCACGTCCGATGGTTCGCTGTCGCAGGCGGGCGTCTGGTCACGCTGGGCGGCAAGAAGGAAAGCCCCAGCGTGCCGGAGCTGCGCTCGCGCACCCTGCCCGAGGGCGGCTCACCCTGGACCCTCGACGAGGGTGTCGTGGACTGGCAGAAGCCCGCCGTCTCCGGCTCCGCACTGTTCCTCGCACCGGCGCCGTCCCCGGTCGGCGGCGAGCCGGTCTGCCTCGACGCCGGCACCAGGCGAAGACTCTGGACGTACGAAGGTCTCGCGGACGACGACCAGGTGCTCACCGCCCCCGTCGCCCTGGGCGCCGCGCGGTTCGCCCTGCTCACCGAGGAGAGCGAGCTGCACCTCATCGGCGCACGCGAGGGCGAGCGGCTGCACCGGCGGGACATGGAGGTCTCCGCCGGGCGTGGCAGCACCGCCCTCGGTCACGCCCCCGGCACCGGCAAGCACCCCGGCACCGGACTGCTGCTCGCGGGTGGCGCCGGGCGGCTCATCGGCTTCGAGCCGGTGCACGGCGAGCGGCGCTGGGACTTCCCCACCGCCGGCCTCGAAGCGAGCTGGCGGCGGCTGCCCGGTGGCGGGCACGGCCCCGTCACCGCCGACGGCGTCCTGCTGCACTGGACGAACGAGAAGACCCTGCAGGCCATCGACCTCAGCAGCGGCAAGGGCCTGTGGCTTGCGACGTTCGATGCGACCGCGCAGGTCCCCCCGGCCGTCGCGGACGGCACCGTCTACGCCGCCGCGGGCGGTGTCTGCAAGGCGCTGACCCTGAGCGGCGGCACGGTGCGTGCGCAATGGCCGGGGGGGGGGGGGGGGGGGGGGCCCCCCCCCCCCGCCCCCCCCCCGGGGCCGCGCGGGGCGCCCGACGCCCCACGGCCGGGGGGGGGGCCCCCCCGCGCGCCCCCCCCC
>NZ_JBHYIG010000293.1:0-4682 GCF_042740015.1 Streptomyces sp. NPDC059037 | reverse complement strand
TGGGGCGCGCCTTCATTTTTTAAAAACACAAACTCGGCTCTCACAGGGCGGGGGGCCGGGTGGGGGGCAATCGGGCGGGGGGGCGGCGAGATCACCGACCTCGCCGCCGACTCGTCCGGCTGGTACGCGCGCGTCGACAACGACTCCGTGCGCGCGGTCAACGCCCCCGGCCGGTCCCGCTCCTAGCCGCGCTGCCTCCGCCACGGCCCGGTGATCGCCAGCATGATGCCGGGCGACTGGATGTTGGCGTAGAGCGTCTTGCCGTCGGGCGAGAACGTGACGCCGGTGAACTCGCTGTAGGAGGGCTTCTCCGGGGTGCCCGCGTTGAGGTCGTTGCGGGCGATCGGGTACGTGCGGCCGCGGTCGGTCGACCCGAAGAGGTGCTGGATGCCGTCGCCGTCCTCGGCGATGACGAGGCCGCCGTACGGGGAGACGGTGATGTTGTCCGGGCCGTCGAAGGCACCGTCCTTGGAGGGGTCCTCGTTGACGCCGAGGAGGACCTTCAGGGTCAGGGTGCGGCGGGCCGGGTGGTAGAACCACACCTGTCCGTCGTGGTGGACGGGGCTCTCGTCACGGGCGTACGACGCGACGATGTAGACGCCGCCGTCGCCCCACCACATGCCTTCGAGCTTGCGGGCACGCGTGATGTCGCCGTCGTCGAACTGCTCGCGCACCGGGACCGTGCGGGCGTCGCGGTCGGGGACCTCCGCCCAGTCCACGCCGTACACCGTGCCGGTCTTGGTGGCGCGGGACAGGTCGTCCACGAAGCGGCCGCCGGAGTCGTAGCACTTGGGGGCCTTCAGTACGCCGGCGTCGTCCGCCAGGGTGCGCAGCTTGCCGCGGCCGTGCTCGAAGCCCTTCGGCGGGGTCCAGCGGTAGAGCAGGCCGTTGGGTCCGGAGGCGTCCTCGGTGAGGTAGAGGTGGCCGCGCTTGGGGTCGACGACGACGGCCTCGTGGGCGTAGCGGCCCAGCGCCTTGATCGGCTTGGGGTCGCGGTTGGCGCGCTTGTCGAGGGGGTCGACCTCGAAGACGTAGCCGTGGTCCTTGGTCATGCCGTTCTCGCCGGCCCGGTCCTCGGTCTCCTCGCCGGTCAGCCAGGTGCCCCAAGGAGTGCTGCCGCCCGCGCAGTTGGTGGCGGTGCCCGCGATGCCGACCCATTCGGCGACCTGTCCGTCGCGGCGGACCTCGACGACGGTGCAGCCGCCGGACGCGGCGGGGTCGTAGACGAGGCCCTCGGTGAGCGGGACCGGGTGCTTCCACTTGGAGCGGGGGCCGCTCAGCTCGTGGTTGTTGACGAGCAGGGTCACACCGCGCGGGCCCTCGAAGGTGGCCGTGCCGTCGTGGTTGGACGGCGTGAACTCGCCGGTCTCCAGCTTCGTCTTGCCGCTGTACGTGAGGACGCGGTACGAGAACCCGGCGGGCAGCGCGAGCAGGCCCTTCGGGTCGGGGACGAGCGGACCGTAGCCGGGGGCGCCGTACGTCGCGTCGGCGCCGTCCGCGTCGACGCCTTCCGTCTCGGTGGCGGCGAGCGCGCCGGGTGCGGTGGCGAGCGCGCCGACGCTGCCGGCCAGCGCGACCCCGGCGCCGGTGATCGCGGAGCGTCTGGCGAAGTCCCTGCGGGTGAGCGACATGATCTCTCCAAAGGCGCGTACGAGCGGACTACGGACGGACTGCGTGGGGCTCGGTCGCAGGCGGCGAGGATAGGCCGGGCTGCTGTCGGCGTCACGTTCCCGCTCGCGTATAAACGGCGGTTGAACACTGTCCGACGTCAAGGGGCTTCCTTCCATGAACCTGCCAGCCAGTGGCCGCCGTGTCCTGATCAGCGGAGCCTCCCGAGGCCTGGGGAGGGCTCTCGCGCAGGCCTTCGCGGAGAACGGGGACCGCGTCGCGGTGCACTACGGCTCGCGCGAGGAGGAGGCGCGGGCGACGCTCGACTCGCTGACGGGCGGCGGGCATGTGCTGGTGGGCGGTGACCTGTCGGATCCGGCGGGCGCCGCCGATGTCGCGGGGCGGGCCGCCGAGGCGCTGGGCGGCATCGACGTCCTGGTGAACAACGCCGCCGTGAACCTGCCGCATCCGCTCGCCGACACGTCGTACGAGGACTGGGCCGAGCTGTGGCAGCGGCATGTGTCCGTGAATCTCCTCGCCACGGCGAACCTCAGCCATCTGGCGGCCCGGCGGATGATCGACCAGGGCTCGGGCGGCCGGATCGTGAACATCGGCTCGCGCGGCGCGTTCCGGGGCGAGCCGGATCACCCGGCGTACGGGGCGACGAAGGCGGCCGTGCACGCGCTCGGGCAGTCCCTGGCCGTCTCGCTGGCCCCGCACGGCATCGCGGTGGCGTCCGTCGCGCCCGGCTTCTTCGAGACGGAGCGGGTGGCGCACCGGCTCAGCGGGGCGGAGGGCGCGGCGATCCGTGCGCAGAGTCCGTTCGGTCGGGCGGGGACAGCGGAGGAGATCGCGGCGGCGGTGCTGTGGCTGGCGTCGCCGGTGGCGGAGTGGGCGTCCGGCTCGGTGCTCGACCTCAACGGGGCGTCCCATCTGCGTACGTGAACCAGCAGCCGGAAGAATCTTCGTAAAGAAGGTCAACAGGCGCGGATCACCCGTAAAGCCAAGATTTCGTGCGGAACGCCTTGACCCGCGATCCACACGGCAATAGACATCCCCTACCTGCATCACCCGTTGGGGGAGGCGAGCCGCGTGGACGCACAGCAGGCACGCAGCCTCCATGAGGACCGGCTGATGAAGCTGGCCAATGTCACCGGAGTCGGCATCGGAAAGGACGAGCACTCGGGGGCGGACGTGATCGTCGTGTTCGTCACCCGCACAGTGCCCCGCGACCGGCTCCGTGACGAAGACGTGATTCCGGATCGGCTCGAAGGCGTCCCCGTGCGTGTGCTCGCCATCGGCGAGACCACAGCGCAGTAGGACGAGGCTCAGCGGGACGACCTGCGCAAGCGGCCCGGAACTCCACCCTTCAACCAAGGGGAAGAGGTGGTCTGGCGTGGTGAGCCAGCCCGAATTGATGCGAGGACCCACCGGCGGTCAGCTCAGTGACAGCTCACGTCAGCAGGCGACAGGGGACTTCCTGGGCCCCCAGACGTCGCTGGCCAACGTCGTCGGCTTCGGCCACGGCGTGAAGTGGATCAACGGCGAGCCCACGGGCGAACCCGCGGTCATGGTGTTCGTGACCCAGAAGGTTCCGGAGTCCATGCTCCCGGAGCGGGACGTGATCCCCTCCCAGATGGACGACGGCACCCCCACCGACGTCATCGCCGTCGGCCACGTCGCCGCGCAGCGGCAGCAGCGCAAGTCGGGCCGCACCGAGGACCGTTCGGTGACGTACGGCCCCGACGGCGGTGTGAGCGAGCAGCTCGGCGGCCTTTCGCAGCCCATGCTGGAAGAGCTCGCCGGACTCGGCGCGTTCGAGCCGCAGCTCCTCAAGCGCCGGATGCGCCCGTGCCCCTCCGGCTTCTCGGTCGGCAACGTACGGGTGACGGCAGGCACGCTCGGCAGCGTGGTCTACGACTTCCTGCCCGGCGCCTCCGTCGACCCGCCGGGCGCCGGCCTCGGCGTACCGGCGAAGTTCTACATCCTGTCCAACAACCACGTGCTCGCCGACTCCAACCGCGCCCAGCTGGGCAGCGCGATCGTGCAGCCGGGGATCTTCGACGGCGGCCAGGACCCCGCCGACCGCATCGCGACCCTGGAGCGCTTCATCACGATCCAGTTCGCGCCGCAGATCCCGCTGGAGCGGCACAACAACGTCGTCGACGCGGCGCTCGGCGCCGTCGACTTCCAGGACGCGACCCGTGAGACGTACTTCAGCGGTGCGCCGCGCGCCTGGCGCCGCAAGGCGAACGTGGCCGTCGGCGACCTGGTGAAGAAGACCGGCCGTACGACCAACATCTCCTTCGGCCGGATCATCGCCGTCGACGCGACGATCGACGTCAACTACGGCACGGCGGGCACGGCCCGCTTCAAGGACCAGATCCTGACGACGAACATCTCGGCGGGCGGCGACTCGGGGTCCCTGGTGACCTCGCTCGACAACGTCGCACTCGGCCTGCTGTTCGCCGGTTCCTCGACCGTGACCGTGCTCAACCACATCGAGAACGTCCGCGCGCTGCTGCGGGTCGAGGTCTCCGAGCAGCTGGCCTGACCGGTCGCACCACGAGAGGAGGGTTTTCATGACCACTCAGGCACGTAAGCAGAAGGGCCAGGCCCGCGCGGAGCACCGCTTCCACAATCCGCAGGGCGCCGAGGTCAAGACGCGCGACGAGGCGTTCGCCGCGCCCCAGGAGGTGTCCGCCGAGGCGGTCTCCACCGCGTGCAAGATGGAGCTGCACAACGGCGCGATCACCTTCGCCATCGAGGTGAAGTACAACCCGAACACCTACCCGCACGTGGTGACGGGCGGCCAGATCACCGCCGGTATCTGCGGCGCGCCGTGGGACATCACGGGCGGCCTCATCGGCGACACCATCCGCCTGGACGCCAAGCGCGCGGGCCAGGGATCGTGCGCGAACACGATCACGATCGTCGGCGAGTACCAGAACCCTCCGGCGTACCGGGGGACGTACGGCTTCGACGGTGCGACGTCGTCGTTCAAGCACACGACGCTGTATCCATTCTCATATACACAACAGACGCTGCCCAAGACAAATCAATTGTTTATGAAG
>NZ_JBHYIG010000292.1:0-11985 GCF_042740015.1 Streptomyces sp. NPDC059037 | reverse complement strand
CACCCCCGCTGACGCTGACAGATCACCCCCCCACACCGAGACACCCCCACGGGGGGCCCCCCCCCCCCCCCCCCCCCGGTGGGACGCCGACCCCTCCCAGGCGCCGGCCGAGCGGCCGGACCTCGCGGAGGTCCGCAAGGAGATCAACCGCGTGAACGGCGAACTCGTCCGCGCCACCGCCGCATCGCCGTCCGCGCGCACGGCCCCCTACTGCGGCGGACTGCTGACCGCGGCGGCCGTGCACGTAGGGCACGACCGACAGCTCGACGCGCTGCACACCGTCGCCTTGGAGCGGGCGCTTCGGTCCGTCTGCGGGTCTTAGGCGGCAGTCGGTGCGACACCTGATTGAGTGTCGGTGCGGGGTGTTGCCTGCATGTGCAGCCTGCCGGGCCGCAAGGCCAACCCCAGGGCGGGGCGGACCTGTTGTTGTCCTGGCAGGTGTTCCAGGCGCCATCGGGCGGTGATGGTCGCGAGGGCGAGGACGGCCTCGGTCACCGCGAAGCTGTCGCCGATGCATTTGCGGGCGCCGGCGGCGAAGGGGAGGAGGGCGTGGCGGGGCGGCTGAGGTCGCTTGGGGTCCCAGCGGTCGGGGTCGAAGGTTTCGGAGTTGTCGTAGAGGTCCGGCCGGTGGTGGATGAGGTAGGGGCTGTAGGCGACACAGCTCCCGGCGGGCAGCAGGTGCCCGCCCAGGCGGGTGTCGGCGGTGACGGTGCGAGTGAAGATCCAGCCCGGCGGTCGGAGCCGGAGGGTTTCGGTGACGATGCGGTGCGTCAGTTCCAGGCGCGGCAGGTCGGCGTGGGTGGCCGTGGCCCCGTCCAGGACGGCATCCACCTCGGCGTTCAGCCGCCGCGCCATCTGGGGGTGCCGGGCCAGCAGGTCGAGGGCCCAGGCCAGCAGGGCGGCCGTGGTCTCCGTACCGGCGAGGAAGAAGGTGACGATCGTGTCGCTGATCTCCGCGTCGGTCATGCGGGGACTGTCGTCTTCGGGGTCATGGGCCGCGATCAGGGCCGAGAGCAGGTCGTCGTGGTCGACGCCCTCGGCGCGGCGCTGGGCGATGATCTGGTCGAAGGCGTCGCGCAGGCGGGTGCGCGCGTGCACGTGGGAGCGGTTGCCCGAGGTGGGGAGCCGGTCCAGCGGCGGGACCATGAACATGCGCTGGTAGAAGCCGTCGAAGAAGGTCTTCACGTCGTTGAGGACCGGGCCGAGTTCGCCGGGAGGCAGCGCGCCGGAGAACAGGGTGGCGGCCGTGATCTTGGATGTGATCGTCATCATCTCGGTGGGCACGTCCAGGATCTGTCCGGCATGCCAGGCGCCGGTCACCTCCTCGACGCAGGCGCTCATGGCCTTTGTGTAGCCGGGGAACCGTTCCGGGCGGAAGGCGGGCTGGGCCAGCCGGCGCAGCCGCCGGTGCGCGCCGTACGGACAGCTGGCAAGACCGTCATCACCCACCACTTCCCGTACGCGGTCGAAGATCGGGCCGCCCTTGTCGAAGACGCGGTCATCGACCAAGGCCTGCCGGGTCAGTTCCGGATCGCAGATCACCACCAGCGTGAAGGGGCCGAGGCGGATGCGGACGAGATCTCCGTGGGTGGGCAGGGAGTTGATGAACTCCAGCGGGTTCCGCAGCAGCGGCATCAGATGGCCGACGATGGGCAGCGCCTTGGGCGCCATGGGGACCGAACGCAGGCTCGCCATTTCCACTCCGTGGTCTAGTGACCGGATTCGGTGCTCTGCAGCCCGTAGCGGGGCGTCTCCAATGACCATGTGTAGACGGGGTCGACCCAGTAGAAGATCGCCTGGGCGTGCTTCCTGACTTCCTCCGGCAGGGAGGCGTCCGCACAGATCGTGGCAACGGCGTTGGCGTTCTCGTAGCGCATGGCCGCGTTGAGCGTGAGCGAGCAGGAGAAGGCCATGTCCACGGGAATTCCGTATTCCTGGCAGATGACGCCGATGAGGCTGAGCCTTTCCCCCGATTCGGCCGCCACGTGGCAACTGTGCAGATCGTTGTCGAGACCGACGAGGAGACTTCCCTGCTTCATGAGGTGAAGCAGGGGTTCGGGAAGCTCCTTCCCCGGCCCGACGAGGCCCGGCTGAAGCCTCTGCACCCACATGCCGAGGACGATCCCCGCCGTGCGCGTCCGGTGCCTCAAGTACCGGTCCAGGCTCGGGAGGGGTTCCCCGCTTTCCCACGCCTGCCGAGCCGTGTACTCGTGCAGGAATCCCAGCAGCAAGTCCGTGAAGCCGGGCATCAGTTCCGCTCCTCCCGCCGCGACGATGTCGTCGCGCAGACTGGCTAGCGGCCTGAGGATGTCCGGCCCGTCGGGCGGCACATGCCCGCTCTCCAGGGTTTTCCTCACGGGCTCCACGAGATGACCGACCGGCTGATCACTGCCGAGGTCGACGGTGTTCAGCCAGAACAGGATCATCTGCAGTTTGGCCAGCGGGAGCAGCACATTCCAGGGGGCTTGTGGGGCGAAAAGGCCCACCAGGTGCCCGGGGGTTGCCTGGGCCGCTATTTCGACATGAACCTTGCTCAGTCCAAGGTTCGCCGCCCAGGAGAGAATGGCGGACTCCAGTTGCTCGGTCCGCGGGTGAGCGGGGTACGTTTCACGTCCCTTTCCCAGGTGGGAGAGAATCCAGGGTTTCAGGGGCCGATAGGAACCGGGGATGTCGTCCGTCGTCCGGGAGTCAGTTGTCTTGGAACCAGTTGTCCTGGAACCAGATGTCCTGGAGTCAGTCGTCTTGGGGTCAGACGTCCTGAGGTCAGTCGTCCTGAGGTCAGGGAACAGAAGGGGCATCTGAGGGGGCATGCAGCAGTTCCTTCCTGCTCTACTTTCCGAAACGTCGCTGACGGGCGCCGTAGAAGGCCAGGGCGCCGTGCAGATCGGACTGGGTGAAGTCGGGCCACAGGACAGGGCAGAAATAGAGTTCGGAGAGGGCCGCCTGCCAGAGCATGAACCCGGAGAGACGCTGTTCGCCGGAGGTGCGGATCACCAGGTCCGGGTCGGGCAGCCCGCTGGTGGACAGGGCCTGGGCGAACGACCTCTCGGACACGGTGAAGCCGGCGGACTTGACCGCCTGGTGGGCCAGCCGGCGCGCCGCGGCGAGGATGTCCTCCCGGCCGCTGTAGCCGACCGCGAAGTTGATCTGAGGGCCCTGATTGCGACAGGTGCCGGCCTCCGCCTCGCGCAGCGAGGTCGCCAGAGAGCTGGGGAGCAGCCGGGGATCCCCGAGGTGACGCATTCTCCAGTGCCCGGCCGCCGCCAGCCGGTCGGTCAGGTCGGAGATGATGTCCAGGAGTTCGTGGAGCTCGCCCGCGGCGCGATTGAGGTTGTCCGTCGAGAGCAGCCACCATGTGGTGGTCTCTATGCCTACGGCCTCACACCAGCGAAGGGCCCGGCAGACGTTGTCCGCGCCCTCCCGGTGGCCCTGCTCGACGGGGTGGCCATGGGCCTGCGCCCAACGGCGGTTCCCGTCCACTATGAAGGCGACGTGACGTGGCCCCTTGCGCGGGCCGAGGTCGCGGCGGTCGTTCCGTTGTTGGGGGAGGTCGCGCGGAGGAGTACTCATCGGGCACTTCCCTATCGCCTGGGACCGGTGCATACACGGCCGATACGAATCCAGCGGGCTCAACGAGCAAGGAAATGGGCGGAGTCGGTGGATGTGCCGCAAGGGTGGCTGCGGGCGGCGGCCTTTCCTGAAGATCCTGGTCCGCTCCGCCGGGGTTGCCAAGGCGTGATCAGGGGCGCCTGACAGTGCGTACGCCTCAATCGGAGGCCGCAGCGGCTCCCGCCGAGGGCGCTCAAGTCGCCCCTCAAAGCGCGGCGTTCTCTCCGCACATCCCACGCTCCGGCCCGCCGGCCGTCGTTCGACAACCCCGGCAGATCGCTCAGTGGTCGAGCGAGCCGATGAAACGGTGCAACCGTGCGACGACCTGCCGCAGTACGTCGACGGAGCCCACGGTGTCCTCCGCGAGTTCCAGGGCGTGGTCCGCCGAGGGGATCTCCAGGACGTCGTGGTGCAGCGACTCGGCGACCTGGGCGTCCCACAGCGCGTCGGCGCTCCCGCCGACGAGGAGGGTCGGCGCCTTGGCCCGCCGGAGCGAGCGGGCCACCTGGTCGTACGTCAGGAGAGGGGTGAGCCAGGCGGCCGCGAGGTTCCGGTCCGCCGCGACGCCACAGGCGAGTGAGCCGAGGGACTTGCCGACGACGAGACGACAGGCCCCCTCCTCGGCGTCGACGGCCCCGGTGACCTGCCGCTCCACCCAAGCAAGCCGCTCGTCCGGGGTGAACTGCCGGAAGCCGTCGGGGATCTGCCACCACCGTCACGGGCGCCGTCGAAGCGGGTGGCGGCGGCGAAGGAGGAGGGATCGGGCATGGCCGAAGGCTACTGGGCGCGCTCTACCGCGCGGGCGATACCGCGCGGGCGATACCGCGCGGGCGTTCAGGTGGCTCAGCCGCCCGCCGCCACCGCCTTCGCCCACCGGTAGTCCGCCTTGCCGCTGGGGGAGCGCTGGATGTGGTCGGTGAAGACCACGGCCCGGGGGATCTTGTAGCCGGCGAGGCGGGTGCGGCAGTGGGTCTGGACCGCTTCGAGGTCCAACGGGCCCGCGCCGTCACGGAGTTGGACGACCGCGGCGACACGGTTGCCCCAGCGCTCGTCGGGCACTCCGGCGACCAGCGCGTCGTACACGTCCGGATGGGACTTCAGCGCCTGCTCGACCTCCTCCGGATACACCTTCTCGCCACCGGTGTTGATGCACTGCGAGCCCCGGCCGAGGACGGTGACGATGCCCTCGTCGTCCACGGTCGCCATGTCGCCGAGCAGCACCCACCGCTCGTCGCCCCGCTGGAAGAAGGTCTCGGCGGTCTTCTTGGGGTCGTTGTAGTAGCCGAGCGGCACATGGCCGCGCTGCGCGATGCGCCCCGGTTCGCCGGCCGGCACAGGGTCGTACGTCGCCGGATCCACCACCTGCGTACGGGCGTTGACCCGCAGCCGGAACCCCTTGTCGGGGCCCGAGTCGTCCGTCGCCGTGCCGTTGAAGCCGGACTCGGACGAGCCGAAGTTGTTCAGGAGCATCACGTTGGGGGCGAGCGCGGCGAACTGCGCTCGTACCGTCTCCGACATGATCGCGCCGGACGACGACACGCTGAACATGGCCGAGAGATCCGTGCCCTTGCACGGTCCGTTCAGGGCGTCTATCAGCGGCCGCAGCATCGCGTCGCCCACCAGCGACATGCTGGTGACCTTCTCACGCTCGATCGTGCGCAGCACTTCCTCGGGAGCGAACTTGCGGTGGATGACGAGGCGTTGGCCGAAGTTGAAGCAGATGAACGCCGTCAGGGTCGACGTGCCGTGCATCAGCGGGGGAGTGGGGAAGAAGGTGATCCCGTCGCCGCCCGCGGCGACCCGCTCGGCCACCTCTTCGGGGCGCCCGACCGGCTCACCGGTGGGGGCGCCGCCGCCGAGCCCCGAGAAGAACAGGTCCTCCTGGCGCCACATCACCCCCTTGGGCATGCCGGTCGTGCCGCCGGTGTAGATGATGAACAGGTCGTCCGGTGACCGGTCACCCGTGAAGCCCCGCTCCGGTGAGCCGGCCGCCTCCGCATCGGCGTACGACACCGCGTCGAGCGAGGGAGCTCCGGCGGGCGGGGTCCCCACCCGCACCAGATGCCGCAACTTCTCCGTCCTCGGCAGTGCGGCCGCCACGCGCGCGGTGAACTCCCCGTCGAAGACGAGTGCCGCGAGATCCGCGTCGCGGTAGAGGTAGACCAACTCCTCTTCCACATAGCGGTAGTTGACGTTGACCGGGACGACCCGCGCCTTGAGGCAGGCGAGCACCGTCTGCAGGTACTCGATCCCGTTGTAGAGGTGCAGCCCCAGATGTTCGCCCGGCTTGATGCCGCTGTCGATCAGATGGTGGGCGATGCGGTTGGCGGCGGCGTCGAGCTCGGCGTACGTCAGCCGGCGTTCCGCCCCCGTGCCGGGGTGATCGATGTACACGAGCGCCTCGCGGTCGGGGACCACATCGACGACCGACTCGAACAGGTCGGCAAGGTTGTACTCCACCGCTCCTCCTGACCCCGGCGCCATGTCTTCTGGCTCTTCTGGCTTCTGGCGGTCATCAGAGCAGAGGTGCCCACAACTGGGAAGGGTCCCCGTACAAGAAATCTGACTGACTGTCAGAAAACTATTGAACTGGCTCCCCGGCTACTGCAACCTGTTCCAGGTCCGAAGCCGATCCGAAGCCGACAGGTCGGTTGTCACGAGAGGGAGCACGGCCATGGGTGGGACGGAACATCTCGCTGTGCAGCGCGAAGGCGCCACACTGGTACTCACGCTCAACCGGCCCGAGGCGAAGAACGCGCTCTCGCTGCCGATGCTGGTGGGCCTCTACGACGGGTGGGTGGCCGCCGACGAGGACGACACGATCCGCTCGATCGTGCTCACCGGCTCGGGCGGCACGTTCTGCGCGGGCATGGACCTCAAGGCCCTCGCGGGCAAGGGGATGGAGGGCGAGCAGTACCGGGACCGGCTGAAGGCCGACCCCGATCTGCACTGGAAGGCGATGCTGCGCCACCACCGCCCCCGCAAACCCGTCATCGCCGCCGTCGAGGGCTACTGCGTCGCCGGCGGCACGGAGATCCTCCAGGGCACGGACATCCGCCTCGCGGGCGAGTCCGCCACGTTCGGGCTCTTCGAGGTCAAGCGGGGGCTCTTCCCGATCGGTGGCTCGACGGTTCGCCTTCCGCGGCAGATTCCGCGTACGCATGCGCTGGAGATGCTGCTCACGGGGCGGGCGTACTCGGCGGCCGAGGCCGCGTCGATCGGTCTCATCGGCCAGGTCGTCCCGGACGGGACCGCGCTGGAGAAGGCCCTCGCCATTGCCGAGCAGATCAACGCGTGCGGGCCGCTTGCCGTCGAGGCGGTCAAGGCTTCTGTGTACGAGACCGCGGAGATGTCCGAGGCGGACGGCCTTGCCGCGGAGTTGAAGCGGGGGTGGCCGATCTTTGACACCGCCGATGCGAAGGAGGGCTCCAGAGCCTTTGCGGAGAAGCGGGAACCGGTGTTTCGGCGGGTCTAGGTCGCCCTTGGTCTGCGGATCGGTGGGGGCTGGTCGCGCAGTTCCCCGCGCCCCTTCGGGGTGCCCCCGCAGCTGGATCGCGCCCCTTCGGGGTGCCCCCGCAGCTGGATCGCGCCCCTTCGGGGTGCCCCCGCAGCTGGATCGCGCCCTTTCGGGGCGCTCCCTCTCGCTTTCATCGCCTAGAAACGGAGTTTGCTGATGGCATCCGCCCCCTCGCCCGAGGTTCTGCGCGCCCCTCTCGTCGTCGAGTTTCCGTTCACGCGGTCCCTCGGGCCCGTGCAGAGCGCCTTTCTCACCGGGCTGCGTGAGCGGGTCGTGCTCGGTGTGCGGTGCGGTGACGGGCGGACGCTCGTGCCGCCCGTCGAGTACGACCCCGTCACCGCCGAGGAAATACGCGACTTGGTGGAGGTCGCCCCCACCGGCACCGTCACCACCTGGGCCTGGAACCACGAACCCCGTCGCGGCCAGCCCCTCCAAACGCCCTTCGCCTGGGTCCTGGTGAAGCTCGACGGCGCCGACACCGCGCTGCTGCACGCCCTGGACGCGTCGGGCCCCGAAGCGGTCAGGACCGGCATGCGCGTACGGATCCGGTGGGCCGCCGAACGGAGCGGTGCCATCACCGACATCGCCTGCTTCGAGGCGTACGAAGGGGAAGCAAGCGGCGTCCAAAGTGCCCCGCACGACGGTGTGTTCGGGGATCCCGTCACCGGGATCGTCGCGCCCGCACGCCTCGACTACACCTACTCGCCCGGCCGCGCCCAGAGCGACTACCTGGGCGCCCTCACCGACCGGAAGGTCGTCGGCGAACGCTGCCCCTCCTGCCACAAGGTCTACGTCCCGCCCCGAGGAGCCTGCCCCACCTGCGGCGTCGCCACGACGGAAGCGGTCGAGGTGGGGCCGCGGGGCACGGTCACCACGTACTGCATCGTCAACATCAAGGCGAAGAACCTCGACATCGAAGTGCCCTATGTCTACGCGCACATCGCGCTCGACGGCGCCGATCTCGCCCTGCACGCGCGCATCGCGGGCATCCCGTACGACCAGGTGCGGATGGGCCTGCGCGTCGAACCCGTGTGGAGCGACGGCGGCCGCTTCCCCGATCACTACCGGCCCACCGGTGAGCCGGACGCCGACTACGACACGTACAAGGAGCTGGTGTAGATGCCGTCCGCCATCCGGCCCGCCCGCGACATCGCCATCGTCGCCTTCGGGCAGACCGACCACCGGCGCTCCTCCGACGAGCTCTCCGAGGTGGAGATGCTCATGCCCGTCCTGCACCAGGTCCTCGACGCCACCGGACTGAAGACCAGCGACATCGGCTTCACCTGCTCGGGCTCGTCGGACTATCTCGCCGGACGTGCCTTCTCCTTCACCATGGCCCTTGACGGGGTCGGCGCCTGGCCCCCGATCTCCGAGTCGCACGTCGAGATGGACGGCGCCTGGGCGCTGTACGAGGCGTGGACGAAGCTGCTGACCGGCGAGGCCGACACCGCGCTCGTGTACGCGTACGGCAAGTCGTCCCCCGGCTCGGTGCGCGACGTCCTGACCCGCCAGCTCGACCCCTACTACGTGGCGCCGCTGTGGCCCGACTCGGTCGCGCTCGCCGCCCTCCAGGCGCAGGCCCTGATCGACGCGGGGGAGACCGATGAGCCCGCGCTCGCCGGGGTCGCCGCGCGCAGCCGCTCAGACGCTTCCGCCAACTCCCATGCCCAGGTGAGGGGTTCGGTGCCGCAGGGCGAGTACGTCGTGCGTCCGCTGCGCACCGGCGACTGCCCGCCCGTCGGTGACGGGGCCACCGCCGTGATCCTCGCCGCGGGGGACCGGGCCCGCGAGCTGTGCGAGCGGCCCGCCTGGATCCGCGGGATCGACCACCGGATCGAGGCGCACGGCCTCGGCGTGCGCGATCTGACCGACTCGCCGTCCAGCAGGCTCGCCGCCGAGCGGGCCGGAGCCTTTGAACGGCCCGTGGACACCGCCGAGTTGCACGCACCGTTCACCGCGCAGGAAGTCGTCCTGCGCAAGGCCCTGAAGCTCGGCGACGACGTCGCGGTCAACCCGTCCGGCGGCGCGCTCGCCGCCAACCCGGTGATGGCCGCGGGCCTGATCCGGCTAGGCGAGGCGGCCGCCCGCATCCACCGGGGAGCCTCGGACCGCGCGCTCGCCCACGCCACGTCGGGCCCCTGCCTGCAGCAGAACCTGGTCGCCGTCCTCGAAGGAGACGCCCGATGAACAAGGAGCCCGTGGCCGTCGTCGGGATCGGCCAGACCAAGCATGTCGCGGCACGGAGGGACGTGTCGATCGCCGGACTCGTCCGGGAGGCCGCCCAACGCGCCCTCGCGGACGCCGAGTTGACCTGGGCGGACATCGACGCCGTCGTCATCGGCAAGGCGCCCGACTTCTTCGAGGGCGTGATGATGCCCGAGCTGTACCTGGCCGACGCCCTCGGCGCGGTCGGCAAGCCGATGCTGCGCGTCCACACCGCGGGCTCGGTCGGCGGCTCCACCGCGCTCGTCGCCACGAACCTGGTCGCGGGCCGCGTCCACGGCACCGTACTGACCCTCGCCTTCGAGAAGCAGTCCGAATCCAACGCGATGTGGGGGCTCTCGCTGCCCATCCCCTTCCAGCAGCCGCTCCTGGCGGGCGCTGGCGGCTTCTTCGCCCCGCACGTACGCGCGTACATGCGACGCACCGGCGCCCCCGACACGGTCGGCTCGCTGGTGGCCTACAAGGACCGCCGCAACGCGCTCAAGAACCCGTACGCCCACCTCCACGAGCAGGACATCACCCTGGAGAAGGTCCAGGCATCGCCCATGCTCTGGGACCCGATCCGCTACTCGGAGACCTGCCCGTCGTCCGACGGCGCCTGCGCGATGATCCTCACCGACCGTGCGGGCGCGGCCCGTTCACCCAAACCGCCCGCCTGGATGCACGGCGGCGCCATGCGCAGCGAGCCGACGCTCTTCGCCGGCAAGGACTTCGTCTCCCCGCAGGCGGGCAAGGACTGCGCGGCCGACGTCTACCGGCAGGCCGGCATCAGCGACCCGCGGCGCGAGATCGACGCCGTCGAGATGTACGTGCCGTTCTCCTGGTACGAGCCGATGTGGCTGGAGAACCTCGGCTTCGCCGATGAGGGCGAGGGCTGGAAGCTCACGGAGGCGGGCGTCACGGAGCTCGACGGGGACCTTCCCGTCAACATGTCGGGCGGTGTCCTCTCCACCAATCCCATCGGCGCATCCGGCATGATCCGCTTCGCCGAAGCGGCACTTCAGGTGCGCGGCCAGGCCGGCGAGCACCAGATCGACGGGGCCCGCAGGGCGCTCGGGCACGCCTACGGCGGCGGCGCGCAGTTCTTCTCCATGTGGCTGGTCGGCGCGGAGCCGCCCACGACGTGACGGGTGTGTCATGCCGGGCGGGCGGCCGTCCTCCTTCCGCGGCCTGTCCGGCGCAGGAACCGAAAGCTAGGCTGGCGTGCGGACGACGCATCGGGAGGAGCACGGACGTGGCCGAAGGCACCATTCAGCAGCATCCGCTCGCAGGCTGGGACAAGCCGGAGCTCGACCTCAGCACCGCGGACTGGCGATCGAGCAGCGAGGGGCGGGGAGACGTGGAGATCGCCTTTGTCGAAGGATTCATCGCGATGCGCAACGCGGGCCGCCCCGAGAGCCCGTCCCTGATCTTCACCCCGGCGGAGTGGGGTGCCTTCGTGCACGGCGCGCGCGAGGGCGAGTTCGATCTGACGTAGGCCGTCGATCAGGCGTACGCCGTCGATCTGACGCAGGTGTCGATCTGACGTAGGCCGTACGGGCGTTGTGCGCCCTCGTCTCCGGCTGTCGCGGCCGGCCGCGCCGTCGGCCGTGCTGACCTGGTGACTTTGGACTCTGCCCCCGGGCCCGCCCGCCGCACGAGGCCGGGCCCGGAAGCAGAGCCGGTCGACCTTGGCCTTGCGCCGGAGACGAGGAAGCCATGAGCGACGCCGTGAACGGCGATGCCACCGTCCAGCCTGTTGTCGTCGCCGTGGACGGATCAGCCGGCAGCGATCACGCCCTGGAGTGGGCGCTGACCGCCGCGCGGCTGCGCCGTGCGCCGCTGCGGATCGCGCATGTGCGGCAGTACGCGCTGCCGCTTGCCGACGGCCCGCGCATGCCGACCATCGACCACCGCCACGACGCCGACCCGGTCATCGACCGTACCCGCGGGCTCCTGGAGGGGCGGGCTGACCTGCCCCCGCTGACGTTGGAGGTCGTGGACGGCGCGCCGGGCAAGGACATTCCACGGCTCGGCGACGGGGCGCAGCTGCTTGTCCTCGGGTCGCGGGGGCGCGGCGGGTTCAGGAGCCTGCTGCTCGGCTCGAACGGTCTGGCGTGCGCGCGGGAGGCGGCGTGCCCCGTCGTGGTCGTGCGGCCCGGTGCGGAGCCGTCGGCGGATGAAGAGACGTACGTGGCTCTCGGCCTCGACGCGCTGACCCCGGACGACGGCGTCATCGGCTTCGCCTTCGCCGAAGCGCAGATGCGGGGCGTTCCGCTGCGCGTCTTCTGCGCCTACGCATCGCCCACCCTCGTCTACACCGCCACCGGCGACTTCGTGACCTCGGCGAGCGCGGACGCGGCGGCCGCGGCCGATCACACGGAACGCGCGGACATGCGGCTCGCGCCGTTCAAGGAGCGCCATCCGAAGGTGAGCGTCGAGCTGCTCGTCCTGCCGGGGGACGCGGCCGGGATCCTGGTGGAGGCGTCGCTGAACGCGGAACTCGTGGTGGTGGGACGGCACCACCGGCGGATGCTGGCCGGCCGCCTTGTCGGCTCGGTGACCAACGCGGTGCTGCTGCACGCGGAGGGTGCGGTGGCCGTGGTGCCCGTCCACGAGGTGGAGTGAGCGGGGCGGGGCTGTGTCGTGCTGGGGGG
>NZ_JBHYIG010000291.1:0-12043 GCF_042740015.1 Streptomyces sp. NPDC059037 | reverse complement strand
CCCGCGCCCTCGTTTCCCTCCTCGGGGAACCCCCCTAATAGCCGGTTAAAATCTAAAAGCATCTGCCGGGGCCGGGCGCCCCCCCCCCCGGTGGGGGCGGGGGCGCGCCACACCGGAGGGAACAGCAGCAATGGCACAGCCTGCATCGGGGCCGGCGAAAGGCCCGTGTTCCACCCCATCGGACATAGCCGACGGCGAGTCAACTGCCGCCTGCCATCCGGTGGATGAAAAGCTTCACCCCTCGCGGCTGTTCCCCGCCGCGCTCCAGCACATCGCCGCCATGTACGCGGGCGTCGTCACCCCTCCGCTGATCATCGGCCAGGCCTGCGGCCTGGACACCGTGGCCCAGACCCGGCTCATCGCGGCAGGGCTGCTCATCGCAGGACTCGCCACCATCCTGCAGACGCTCGGCGCCAAGGGCTTCGTCGGCAACCGGCTCCCGTTCGTCAACGCGGCATCCTCCGCAGGCATCGCGCCGATCCTCGCCATCGCCGAGACCAACGCCAAGGGCGACCAACTCCCCGCGATCTACGGCGCGGTGATGGTCGCGGGCGTCTTCTGCCTCGCGATCGGCCCCTTCTTCGGCAGGCTGCTCCGCTTCTTCCCGCCGCTGGTCACCGGCGTCGTCATCACGCTCATCGGCGTCACACTGATGCCCGTGCCCGTGAAGTGGGCGCAGGGCGGCGACGACACGGACCCGACCTTCGGCGACATGAAGTACCTCGCGCTCGCCGCCTTCACGCTCGTCGTGATCCTGCTCTTCCAGCGCTTCGGACGCGGCTTCCTCAAGCAAGTCGCCCTGCTGGCAGGCATGTTCATCGGAACGCTCGCCGCGATCCCGTTCGGGATGGCCGACTTCAGCTCCGTGCAGTCCGCGCCGCTCGCCGCGCTGCCCACCCCCTTCGCCGCGGGCGCACCCACCTTCCAGCCCGCAGCGATCCTCTCGCTCTGCATCGTGATGCTGGTCCTGATGACCGAGTCGGCGGCCGGGATGCTCGCCCTCGGCGAGATCTGCGACCGCAGGACCGACGGGAAGACCATCACCCGCGGCCTGCGCACCGACGGCATCGCGACCCTCGTCGGACCCGTCTTCGGCGGCTTCCCGACGTCGGCCTTCGCGCAGAACGTCGGCGTGGTCTCCCTGACACGTGTACGCAGCCGCTATGTCGTGGCCGTCGCGGGCGGCGCGCTCATCGTGCTCGGCGCCTTCCCGGTGCTCGGCGCGGTCGTCAACGTGGTCCCCATGCCGGTACTCGGCGGCGCGGGCATCGTCCTCTTCGGCTCCATCGCCGTCAGCGGCATCCGCACGCTCTCCGAGGCGGGCCTGGACGACAGCTCCAACATCATCCTGGTGGCCGTCGCGCTCGGAGCGGGCATCATCCCGCTCGCCGCGCCCACCTTCTACGCCGATTTCCCGGCCTGGGCGCAGACCGTCCTGGGCTCCGGAATCAGTGCGGGAGCGCTGACAGCGGTCCTGCTCAACCTGTTCTTTCACCATCTCGGCACCCGTAGCCACGCGGCCGCGGCACTCAAATCTTCCTAGGGTCATGCCGTGCCCACATCGCCACTCACCAATGAAGGAAGACGCACCATGGCAGCACCGGCAACCCCCGAAGGCGCCGTAGAGCGCATCGTCATCGAGAACGCCGCGATCGCGACGGTCGACGCCAGTGACACCGAGTACGCATCGGGGTACGTCGTCGTCGCGGGCAACAAGATCGAGTCCATCGGCGCCGGCAAGGCCCCCGAGGGCCTTGAGAACGTCGTACGCCGTGTCGACGCCACCGGCCACCTCATCACGCCCGGCCTGGTCAACACGCACCACCACTTCTACCAGTGGATCACCCGTGGTCTGGCCACCGACCACAACCTCTTCAACTGGCTGGTGGCGCTCTACCCGACGTGGGCGCGCATCGACGAGCAGATGACGTACGCGGCCGCGCAGGGCTCCCTCGGGATGATGGCCCGCGGCGGTGTCACCACCGCCATGGACCACCACTACGTCTTCCCGAAGGGCTCCGGCGACCTGTCGGGCTCGATCATCCGCGCCGCCTCCGAGATGGGCGTCCGCTTCACCCTCGCCCGCGGCTCCATGGACCGCAGCGTCAAGGACGGCGGCCTGCCGCCGGACTTCGCCGTCGAGACCCTCGAAGGCGCGCTCGCCGCCACCGAGGAGACCGTCAAGAAGCACCACGACGCGTCCTTCGACGCGATGACGCAGGTGGCCGTCGCCCCCTGCTCGCCGTTCTCGGTCTCCACCGAACTCATGAAGCAGGGCGCCGAGTTGGCCCGCCGCCTGGGTGTACGTCTGCACACCCACGGCAGTGAGACGGTCGAGGAGGAGAAGTTCTGCCACGAGCTCTTCGGCATGGGCCCCACCGACTACTTCGAGTCGACCGGCTGGCTCGGTGACGACGTGTGGATGGCGCACTGCGTCCACATGAACGACTCCGACATCGCGGCCTTCGCCCGCACCGGCACGGGCGTCGCCCACTGCCCGTCGTCCAACGCCCGCCTCGCGGCAGGCATCGCCCGCGTACCCGACATGCTGAAGGCGGGCGTCCCCGTCGGCCTCGGCGTCGACGGCACCGCCTCCAACGAGTCGGGCGAACTCCACACCGAACTGCGCAACGCGCTCCTGATCAACCGCCTCGGCGCGCACCGCGAAGCCGCCCTGAACGCCCGCCAGGCGCTGCGCCTGGGCACGTACGGCGGCGCCCAAGTCCTGGGCCGTTCCTCGCAGATCGGCTCTCTGGAGGCCGGCAAGCTCGCCGACCTCGTCCTCTGGAAGATCGACGGCATCGGGCACTCCTCGATCGCCGACCCGGTGACCGCCATCGTCTTCGGCGCGGCGGCCCCGGTCACGCTCTCCCTCGTCAACGGCAAGCCGGTCGTCGAGAACGGCCGCCTCCTGCACGTCGACGAGGACGCCATCGCCCGCTCCACGCGGGAGGAGGCACAGCGCCTCGCGCGGATCTCCGCCGAGAGCTGACACCTGGAACTCCGGTCAGGGGGGACGGCCCTTGACCGGACTTGAACAGCCGAGCGGGCTGTTCAAGTGCCGCCCCGGAACGTGGCCCAAAGCTTCACGTTCCCGGGGCGGTCAGTACTACCTGGGCGCAGTACCCCACCGGCCCCGCCGGTACCACCACCCACAACTTCATACCGAGCAAGTCCTTGCACCACGCACCACCTCCCAGAAGCGAAGTGCCGGCACAGCCCGTACGCACTGGAAAACAACCGGAGGAGCCACAGTGGCCACTCAGCCCAGGTTCACCAAGCAAGGCAACACCCCCGACCCGGACTCCGACGAGGGGTCCATACCACCCGTACATCCCGTGGACGAGAAGCTCCCACCCCTGAAGATGGCGACCACCGGTCTGCAGCACGTGGCCGCCATGTACGCGGGTGTCGTCGCCCCGCCGCTGATCGTCGGCGCCGCGATCGGGCTCTCCGCCAAGGAGCTCACGTTCCTGACCGGCGCGTGTCTCTTCACCGCCGGACTCGCGACCTTCCTCCAGACGCTCGGCATCTGGAAGATCGGCGCCCGCCTCCCCTTCGTCAACGGCGTCACGTTCGCCGGTGTCGCCCCCATGCTCGCGGTCGTCGACTCGACCAAGGACAAGGACGACGCGCTGCCGGTCATCTTCGGCGCGGTCATCGTGGCGGGCCTCCTCGGCTTCATCGCGGCCCCCTTCTTCTCGAAGATGGTCCGCTTCTTCCCGCCGGTGGTCACCGGCACCGTCATCACCCTCATCGGCATCTCACTCATGCCGGTGGCCTTCGGCTGGGCCCAGGGTCCGGTGCCGGGTGCCGACGACTACGGCTCGATGAAGAACCTCGGCCTGGCCGGCATCACCCTGGTGATCGTCCTGCTCCTGCGCCGCTTCACCACCGGCTTCGTCAAGCAGATCGCGGTCCTGCTCGGCCTCGTCGTCGGCACGCTCGTCGCGATCCCCTTCGGTGTCACGGACTTCAGCCCGGTCGGCGAAGCGGACATCGTCGGCTTCCCGACGCCGTTCCACTTCGGCGCCCCGCAGTTCGCGGCGGCGGCGATCGTCTCCCTCTGCGTCGTCATGGTCGTCTCCATGACGGAGTCCACGGCCGACATGCTCGCCCTCGGTGAGATCGTGGACCGCCCCGCGAACGAGAAGACCATCGCGGCCGGTCTGCGCGCCGACACCCTCGGCTCGGCGATCAGCCCGCTCTTCAACGGCTTCATGTGCAGCGCCTTCGCGCAGAACATCGGCCTGGTCGCGATGACCAAGATCCGCAGCCGGTACGTCGTCGCCGTGGGCGGCGGCTTCCTGGTCCTGATGGGCCTGTGCCCGATGGCGGCGTCGCTGATCGCGGTCGTGCCCCGCCCGGTGCTCGGCGGCGCGGGCGTCGTCCTGTTCGGCTCGGTCGCGGCGAGCGGCATCCAGACGCTGGTCAAGGCGAACCTGGAGAAGGACAACAACGTCCTGATCGTCGCCGTCTCGCTGGCCGTCGGCCTGATCCCGATCGCGGCGCCGGAGTTCTACCACGCGTTCCCGGAGACCGCGAAGATCATCCTCGACTCGGGCATCTCCACGGGCTGTGTCGCCGCGGTGCTCCTGAACCTGGTCTTCAACCACATCGGCGGCCGCAAGGACGACGACGATGTGACGGCTCCGATGGAGGCCGGGGGAGAAATAGCGGAACAGAGGGTGCACGAAGGGTCTTCCGCAGCGGGGGCCCACTGAATTGAGTCCTCCCCTCCCTTCGGGGAGGGGAGGACGGTTGAGACCAGCCCGGACGAGCATCACGCGTGCGGAGTTCTGGTCCGTCCACGCCTACGCTGGGGCACCGTGATCACCCAGCAACGAGGCCTCACCCGCACGGCTGCCCCCGCCCGGCCCGCCACCCAGCCCCGCAGGCTCACCGCCGCGACCGTCGACGCCCTCATCGCCCTGATGTGCGGGCTTGCAGCCGCCGGGGCGACCGGCGTCACGGCGGCCGACGGGGTGGTCGAACTCCACGTGCAGTCCCCGACGGTGTGGGCCGCGGCGCTCGGCGCGTTGCTCGGCTCCTCGTTCCTGAACCACGTCCTGCTCACCCGCGCGACCCGCGCGAGCCTCGGCAAGCTGACGACGGGCCTGCGCGTCGTCCGCGCCTCCGACGGCGGCCGCCCCCGAATCCTCCCGCTCGTCGGCCGCTGGCTGTTCGGCTTCTACTGGACGGTGGTGTTCGTGCCCCTGCACCTCGCGACGGACAGCGGTGTGGAGCAGCAGGATGCGGTGGGGATACGGGTGGTGCGCAGAAGCTGAGCGCTGCCGCTGAGCCGCTGCGGTCGATGCGTTGACGTCGAATTCATGCCAGACCGGGGGCAGTTGGCGCTGATGAACTCGGCGTCATGCCCGTTCCCGTTCCCGTTCCCGCTCGCGCTCCCCGCCCTCCGCTCAACGGCTGGCCCGCCGTCCTCTCCATCACGATGGGGATCTTCTGCATCGTCACCACCGAGATCCTGCCGATCGGCCTCCTGACCCCCATCGGCGACACCTTCGCCCTCTCGGACGGCACGTCGGGCCTGATGATGACCCTGCCCGGCATCCTCGCCGCCGTCGCCGCCCCCACCGTGACGGTCACGACGGGACGCGTCGACCGGCGGCGCATGCTCTGCGCCCTGATGCTGGTCCTCGCCCTCGCCAACTTCCTCGCCGCGATCGCGCCCGGGTACTGGCTGATGCTGGTCTCCCGCGTCCTCGTCGGACTCGTCATCGGCGCCTTCTGGTCCATCGGCGCCGGACTCGCCGCCCGCCTGGTCCCCGAGGCGCAGGCGGGACGGGCGACCGCCGTGATCTTCTCCGCCGTACCGCTGGGTTCCGTGCTCGGGGTTCCCGCGGGGACGCTGCTGGGTCAACTCGCGGGCTGGCGCGCGTCGTTCATCGCGATGGGTGCACTGACCCTGGCCGTTTTCGTCGCGCTGGTCGTGTCCGTACCGCCCCTGCCGCCGGAGCGGGTCACCCGGCTGACCGTGCTGCGGGACCTGCTGGGTACGGCTCGCGTGCGGGGCGGCCTGCTGGCCACGTTCCTCATCGTGACGGCCCACTTCGCCACCTACACGTACGTCACGCCGTTCCTGGCGGACGTGACGCATGCGGGCCCACGGCTCATCACCGTGTTCCTACTGGCGTACGGCGTCGCGGGCATCCTCGGCAACTTCCTCGCGGGAGCGTGGGTACGGCGTGAACTGCGCGCCACGTTCACGGTGGCCGCATCACTCCTCGCCGCCGCGACACTGCTGCTGCCCGTACTCGGCACGGTGAGGGTGGGTGCGTTCGCGCTGCTCCTGGTCTGGGGCGTCGCGTACGGCGCGGTGCCGGTCTGCTCGCAGACATGGTTCGTGACGGCGGCACCGCGCGCCCCCGAGGCGGCGTCCGTCCTCTTCACGTCCTCGTTCCAGGCGACCTTCGCGTTCGGCGCGCTGGCGGGCGGGGCGGTGGTGGACGCGTGGTCCACCACCGTGGTGATGCTTCTCGGGGGGATCGCCGCGGTGCTGGCGGCCGCCGGCACCGTTCTGCTCAGTCCAGGTACTCGAAGAGGCCGGTCCCTGCCAACCGTCCGCGTGGTCCCAGCCGTTGGGGTCGTAGTGGGTGATGCCGCCGTCGTCCGCGTCCAGCATCAGCTGCTGGTCGCCCGCGACGACCGCGAGCCTTCACCTAGCCGCCCTACTGGTGTGTGCGGGCGAGGCCGACGAAGGCCTGCCAGGTGGTGGGGGAGAGGGCGAGTTGGGGGCCCTCGGGGTTCTTGGAGTCGCGTACGTGGATGGTGGTGGGGCAGGGGGCGATTTCTACGCAGTCGCCGTCGCCGCCACTGCTGTAGGTGGACTTGCGCCAGGCCAGGGCTACTTCGATGCAGTCGTCGCCGGAGCCGCTGCTGTAGCTGCTCTTGAACCAGGACAGTTCGCTGGTGCTCATTCTGCTCCTCGCATTCGCCGCAGCAGGCTCACCGATTCCCTGAGGGGGAGAGCCTCTGAGCGCATCCTGGCATACCGCATCTGAAGGATGCTGACCACCTTCGGTTCAGAGATGAACTGCCCGCTCTCCTGGCCCTCGTTGTAGCCGAACCACTTGTTCTCCGGTGTCTCCAGCAAACGGATGGGGCCGTGCAGTCCCGCGTGGCTCTCGCTCACCAGCGGCATGATCTGGATCTGAACGTTGCGGCGTTCGGAGAGTCCGAGGACGTGGTCGATGAGCTCCGAGGTGACCGTTGCGCCGCCGGTACTGCGGAGGAAGAGGTGCTCTTCGAGGATGAAGCCGTACGCGGTGTTCGGCCGTTCCGTCAGCAGCCTCTGACGCTCCATCCGCGCCGCGAGGTGAGCTTCGATCTGCTCATCATCGAGAGGAGGAAGCTGATCGGCGAACAGGGTCTTCGCGTATGCCTCGGTCTGCAGCAAGCCCGGAATCAAGCGGCATTCGTACGTGTAGAGAGTCAGCGCCTCTTGCTCGAACTGGGCCCACCGGCGAAACCAGGCTGCCAGGCCCTTCTGCTTCGTGAGCTGATTGGCCATCAGGCGAAGTGTGCCGAAGGCGTCCAGTGCGGCCTCGCACTGGTCGACGAACCGCGGCGGCGGAAACCTCCTCCCCTGCTCGATCGATGCAAGGAAGTGCGTGGAGTAGCCGATCTCGGGGGCCAGTGCCTCCTGCGTAAATCCGGCCCGCTTGCGGAAGCTCTTGACCGCCGCACCGAAGGCCTTGAGCCCATCAGTCGGTTCGGGCTCATGGCTGCCCTGCGTACTTGACGACATCACGGGTATCCCCTGACGCTCGCTTACCTGTCCCCGCCAACTCGCCCATGGTCACGGTCGGTTACGCGTACTGTCCACACTTCGCACTCGTACAAATACGGAGCGTACGAGTTGGGGTCCTGGTGAGGGACGTGCCGCGAGGCCACGGTGGGCGCCATGCCACAGCGAGCGCATGTCGCCACTCCCGCAAATGTGTTCACGCAGCGTTTCAGCGCGACGCCCCGAGGTGCGCGCCTCGCGAGACGTCTGGCGAGGTACCACCTCGACGAGTGGGGCGTGCCGTACGGCAGTGAACTCTCTGAGGCGGTGGCGCAGATCGTGGCCGAGCTGGCGGCGAACGCGGTGACGCACGGCCGGGTCGCGGGCCGTGACTTCGAGCTGCGGCTGACATGCGAGCCGCCGCCCGATGACGGTGTCGTACGCATCGAAGTGAGCGATTGCCGCACCGAGAGTCGCCCGCCGCTGGACCCTCAACTACCGTCCCCCGAGGCCGAGTCGGGGCGGGGCCTGCTCCTCGTGGCGGCCCTTGCGAGTGAGTGGGGCGTGGCGGAGCGGGAGGTCGGCAAGACGGTGTGGGCGCGGCTCGGCTAGAAGCCGAAGCCGGCGCACCGAAGGGGCGCGGGGAACTGTGTCAGTGGCCGTGTCAGGGCAGTGACAGGTAGGTGTCAGGCCCGGCCCGCATGGTGAAGCCATGAAAACTTCAGCGATCGCAGTCGCGGGACTGCACAAGGCATACGGCGAGAAGATCGTCCTCGACGGCATCGACTTCGATGTTCCCGTGGGATCGGTCTACTCCATGCTCGGCCCGAACGGGGCGGGCAAGACGACGACGGTGAACATCCTGACGACCCTGATGAAGGCCGACGCGGGGACGGTGCGGATCGCCGGGCACGACGTGGCGGCCGGGACCAGCGACGTACGCTCGGCCATCGGCGTGACCGGTCAGTTCGCCGCGGTGGACGAGCTGCTCTCGGGCCGGGAGAACCTCCAGCTGATGGCGGACCTGAAGCGCGTGCGCTCCAGCGGCAAGCTGGTCTCGGGGCTCCTTGAGCGGTTCGACCTGGTGGAGTCGGCGGACAAGATGTCGGCGACGTACTCCGGCGGTATGCGCCGGAAGCTGGACCTGGCGATGACGCTGGTGGGCAGCCCGCAGATCATCTTCCTCGACGAGCCGACGACGGGCCTCGACCCGCGCAGCAGGCGCACGATGTGGGAGATCGTCCGCGAGCTGGTGGTCGAAGGCACCACCATCTTCCTCACCACCCAGTACCTGGAAGAGGCCGACGAGCTGGCCGACCGGATCGCGGTGCTCAACAACGGCAAGATCGCCGCCGAGGGGACAGCGGAGGAGTTGAAGCGGCTCATCCCCGGCGGTCATGTGCGGCTGCGGTTCTCCGACCCGGTCGCGTACCGGTCCGCCGCCGTCGCCCTTCGCGAGGTCACCACGGACGACGAGACGCTGTCCCTGCAGATCCCCAGCGACGGCACCCAGCGCGAACTGCGTTCGATCCTCGACTGGCTGGACTCGGCCGGCATCGAGGCGGACGAGCTGACCATGCACACCCCCGACCTCGACGACGTCTTCCTCGCCCTGACCGAGCACACCAACGACACCAACGACACCAACGACATCACCACGGAGGCGATCGCAAAGTGAGTACCGCATCGATGGCGACGACACTGGCCGATTCGGCGATCATGCTGCGCCGCAACGTCAAGCACACCCTGCGCAACCCGACCACGATGTTCAACGCGGTCCTGTTCCCGATCGTCCTCATGCTCATGTTCGTCAAGGTGCTCGGCGGCGGGTTCGACGTCGGCGTCGCATACATCGACTATGTGACACCAGGTCTGCTCGTGATGGCCGTCGGCTACGGCCTCGGCGCCACCGCGACGGAGGTGAACTCCGACATGACCAAGGGCGTCATCAACCGCCTCAAGGTCATGGACGTATCCCGCGGCGCCATGCTCAGCGGCCACGTCATCATCACCACACTGCGCGCCCTGGTGGCCTGCGCCGCCATCATCGGGGTGGCCTTCCTGATGGGGTTCGACCCGGCGGCGAGCGCCCTCGACTGGCTCGGCGTGCTCGGTGTCGTCGTGCTCTTCGGCTTCGCGGCCAGCTGGCTGACCGTCGCCATGGGGCTCTCCGCGAAGACCGTGGAGTCGGCGGGCATGTCCACCGTGCCGCTGGTCATGCTGCCGTTCCTCAGCAGCGCGTTCGTACCCGCCGACACGATGGGGACCGGCGTACGGCAGTTCGTGGAGTACCAGCCCTTCACCCCGATCATCGAGACGCTGCGCGGACTGCTCGCGGGCGACCCGTCGGGCGGCGACGCGATCGCGGCCGTCGCCTGGTGCCTCGGGATCGCCCTCCTCGGGTACGTCTGGGCGGTCTCCACGTTCAAGAAGCGAGCGTGACCTCGACCAGCAGGGACCAGTCGGTCCGCGTCCCCTCCAGAGCCGCCTCGGCGAACTTCTCCTCGCCGAGGCGGCGTAGGGCGCGCCGCTCGATCCCGGGGACCTCCGGGTGGGGGCTGGCCGGAATCCCCCGCCCCACCCCCCCCCCCGCCGGGCGGCCCCCCCCCCCGGGCCCCCCGCCCCCCCGCCCGGGCGCGGCCCCCCCCCCTCTCCGTGTTCTCAGGCGCGTACGGCAGGATGTGCGGCATGCCCAGTGCAGAAACGACGCGCACGAGCGTGCACCAGCCCTCGAGCGGGCGGCAGCCGGAGCCCGTACGGCCGACCAAGGAGGATGAGGTCGCGGCGGCCGGCAGCGAGCTGATCGGCGGGCCCATCGGCCGCAGAGTGCTGTACGCGGCCACCTGGTGGACTCCCGTACGTGTCATCGCGCTCGTGGCCATCGGGATGTTCGCGCTCGGCATGGTGCAGAAGATGCCGTGCTACGACGGCGCCTGGTTCCAGGGCGCGAGCTCGCAGTACACGCACGCCTGCTACTCCGACATCCCTCATCTCTACCAAGGGCGCGGCTTCGCCGACGGGCTCGTGCCCTACTTCGACAAGCTGCCCGGCGACATGGAGTACCTCGAGTACCCGGTGCTGACCGGTGTGTTCATGGAGGTGGCCTCCTGGCTGACACCGGGCAGCGGCAGCATCCAGCACCAGGAGAAGTTCTACTGGATGGTCAACGCCGGGATGCTGATGGCCTGCACGGCGGTCATCGCCGTCTGTGTCGCCCGCACCCACCGGCGCCGCCCCTGGGACGGCCTGCTCGTCGCCCTGGCGCCCGCCTTCGCTCTGACGGCCACCATCAACTGGGATCTGTTCGCCGTCGCTCTTACGGCCGCCGCGATGCTGATGTGGGCACGCAAGGGGATGCTCTCCGCGGGCATTCTGCTCGGCCTGGCGACCGCCGCGAAGCTCTATCCGGCGCTGCTCCTCGGCCCGCTGCTCATCCTGTGCTGGCGCGCGGGGCGCTGGCGGGCGTTCTGTATGACGGCCGGTGCCGCGGTGGGTGCCTGGCTCGTGGTGAACCTGCCGGTGATGATCGACCACGATGCCTCGGGCTTCCACATCCGCGAGGGCTGGGCGAAGTTCTACACCTTCAGCCAGGAGCGGGGGGTCGACTTCGGCTCCTTCTGGCTGATCCTCTCCCAGCGCATGGACGACCCGCTGTCCACCGACACGGTCAACACCCTCGCCACGGCCCTGATGCTCCTGGCCTGTCTGGGGATCGGCGCCCTGGGGCTGACCGCGCCGCGCCGCCCGCGCTTCGCGCAGCTGGCCTTCCTGGTGGTCGCCGCGTTCATCCTCACCAACAAGGTCTACTCGCCGCAGTACGTCCTGTGGCTGATCCCCCTCGCCGCGCTGGCCCGGCCGCGCTGGCGGGACTTCCTGATCTGGCAGGCCTGCGAGGTCGCGTACTTCCTGGGGATCTGGCTGTACCTCGCGTACACGACGAGCGGAGACGCCCACAAGGGACTGCCGACCGAGGGCTACCAACTGGTCATCGTGGTCCACCTGTTGGGGACCCTGTACCTGTGCGCCATGGTCGTACGCGACATCCTCATGCCGGAGCGGGACCCGGTGCGGCGGTCCGGCGACGACGATCCGTCCGGGGGCGTCCTGGACGGTGCGCAGGACGTCTTCGTCCTCGGGCAGGCGGCCCATCCGCCCTGGCACGCGGCGCATTCCACGGAAAGGCCCGTCGTGCGGTGGGGGTCGACGACGACCGATATTTCACCCTGAGCGAACAGGTACGTACGAGAAGGGGCGGGGGGGCTGGGGTTGGGCCCCGGCCCACAACAAAGCTGGGGT
>NZ_JBHYIG010000290.1:0-12087 GCF_042740015.1 Streptomyces sp. NPDC059037 | reverse complement strand
CAGCCCCATGACACTGGAGCACCACCATGCACACTGAGAACGACACCGACCCCGATTCCTCCCGTCGTCGGGGATGGTTCGGCCTGGGCCGACGAACAGCAGCAAGCTGGAGCGTTCGAGCCCCTAACGGGGCTTCGTCCGCGCTTGCCCCCGCCCCTGGGGAGGCGGAGGAGGAGGCCGGGCGCCAGCGGGCACCCGAGCTGGGGGAAGGGGTGGCCGAGCCCAGCGCCGAGCAGCCCGTCGCTGACACCACCCCGCACGACGAGCCGCCCGCCGACACCGCTGCCCCTCAGCCCGAGTCACCTGCCCGCCCGCCGTTGCCCGTCGAGCAGCCCTCGTGGCGTGAGCCCGACGCCCCCACGCTGCCCGCGCGCATGAACCGCAAGCGCACAGGCGAGAACCGCGACCAGGACAAGAAGATCCGCTTTACCCCGACCGCGGTCCGCATCATCGACGAGGCAGCCAAGCGGCGACGTCTGACGTTCGCCGGGTTCGTCGGCGACGCCGCCCTGGCGGTCGCGCTCGGCAAAGCGGACATGGTCGGCAGCCCGGAAGACGATCCGATCCGCCCGCTGGTCGAGGCCGTCGAGGCCCACACCAAGGCGCTGAACCGCATCGGCACCAACCTCAACCAGATCATGGGCGCCATCCACTCCGGTGCGATACCCGAGCGCACCGAGGCCGTCCTCGACCTCATCGAGCAGGCCGCCAAGGCCAGTTACGGCCTGATGGACCAGCTCATAGAGGAAGGTGCCGCTCATGGTGCCTGACGTCTCCACCGGCTCCGACACCCGCGGCCTGATCAACTACCTCTTCGGGCCGGGCCGTCGGGACGAGCACACCGACCCGCACATCGTGGCCGCCTGGGACATGGCCGGCGCCCCCGACCCCGGCCGCAACCCCGAGGTCACCTACACCCAGCTCGCCCGCCGCCTCGACCACCATGTCGACCTGCGCACCCGTGAGCTGGGCGGGAAGAAGCCTCCGAAGCACGTGTGGCACTGCCCGGTGCGCACCGCGCCGGGCGACCGCTACCTGAACGACGCCGAGTGGGCTGAGGTCGCCCGCCGCGTCGTCGCCGCCACCGGCATCGCGCCCGAGGGCGATGACCAGGCGTGCCGGTGGATCGCGGTGCGGCACGCGGAGGACCACATACACATCCTGGCCACCACCGTGCGAGCCGACGGGCGCCGCCCGCGCACGAACCGGGATGGCTGGCGAGCGCAGAAGGAGTGCCGCAGGATCGAGGCCGAGTTCGGGCTGCGCCAGCTCAAGTCCGGTGACCTGACCGCGCCCAAGACGCCCACTGGGGCGGAGCGGGCCAAGGCCGAGCGCCTGGGCCAGGAGATGCCCGCGCGAGAGTGGCTGCGCGAGCAGGCGTATGCGGTCGCTGCCGCCGTGCACAGCATCGACGACTACTTCACCGTGCTCCAGTCACTGGGCATCCAGGTCAAGCCGCGCGTCAGCGCCAAGACCGGTGAGGTGGACGGCTACAGCCTGGCCGCCCCCGGCGACACCATCTTCTTCGGCGGCTCCAAACTCGCCCCCGACCTGTCCTACAACCGCCTGGCCGAACGCCTCCCCACCCAGGAGGTGACTGATCGGCCCAAGGAGGTGGCGGACCCCGCCGAGCCGTGGCGCCGTACCGAATCCGCCATGTACACGGCTCGCGCCGTCCTCGACTCGGGCGACGATGCCACCGCGCAGGGCCACCTGGACGCCTTCGCCGACACCCTGCACAACCTGGCCCGCAAGGCACCCGGTCCACACCAGGCCGAACTGCAGGCAGCAGCAAGGGCGTTCAACCGCGCCCGCCGCTCCGCGATCCGCGCCGACCACCAGGCCACTACCGAACTCCGCCACGCCGCCAGGGAACTCACCCACACCGCCAGCATTCCGGGAGGACTCGCCATCGCGCTCATTTTCACCGCCCTGCACCTGGCCCGCGCCGCCGCCCACTGGCACCAACAGCGCGGCCACGAGCAGCAGGCCGCAGCGGCCGAGGAAGCCTTCCGCCACCTCCAGGCGACCTACCGCCACACCGCCGAGCCCGCCCTGGCAGACCTCGCCCAGCGCGTTCCTCGCCCCCAGACCGTCCAACGCTTCGAGGCCGCCGTGCGCCAGGCCGTCCCCGACCACGCCGACCGCATCCTCACCGACCCCGCCTGGCCCGCCCTAGCCGCCATCCTCGCCCGCGCCGAGACCGCCGGACACAAAGCACAGCGCCTCCTCGCCGAAGTGGCCGCCCAACGCGAACTCGACACCGCCGAGCACCCCGCCGAGGTCCTCACCTGGCGCATCACCGCACAGCAGAACAAGCGGGCACAGACGGCGCGTGCGCAGAGCAATCGCAGCCCGTCCACCCCGCGAGCCACGACGGAACAACCGGTCGCCTACACGCCGCCGCTACCTCGTCCGCACCGGTCACGGTGAACACGAACCCCTGTCAGGCAGGTGACGGTGTACGACTCGGAGCCCGCCCGCCACCGCTATCGGCGGCAGACGAGGATGCCGCCGAGGCAGTGGATCTCGAACGCCCCATGCCGGGCGATGTGTTCGTCCAGAATGGCGCGCGCCCGCTCGATCGTGGCCTCGAAGGGCACGTCGTGCTGGTCCGCCCACGCCTGGTACGAGGCCATGTGCGCGACCACGGGTTCTGCGTCGCGGACGCTGATGGTGCCCGGCAGTTCGATCGTCTCGACGTGGCCGAACTCCTCGCCGAGGAAGGCCGGCGCCTTCTCCAAGGAGAACCGGGCGCTCAGCGAGATCCGCGCAGGGCCACGACCCGTGCCGAGGACGTCACCGGCCGCACGCACCCACAGCTCGTCCAGCTCAGCCTTGTCGCGGTCGCTGTTGGTCGAGGCGACCAGCAGACCGCCAGCCGTGACGACGCGGGAAAGTTCGCGCACCGCCTTGGCGATGTCCGGGGCGTGGTACAGCATGTGCAGCGCCAGGGCTGCATCCACGCTCGCGGTCCCGATGGGGAGCCTCGCCACGTCCGCCACCACGACCGCGCCAGGCACGTCGGCGAGGATGCCGGGCGCGATGTCCAAGCCCAGTAGATCGAGATCAGGCCGGTCCTGGCGCAGCCGCTTGATGAACTTACCGTTCCCACAGCCGACATCGACGACCCGCCCGTGCACGGCGCTCAACTGCTCGGTGACGGTGCCGGGCAGGTCATGGCGAGGCGTCTGCCACTGATAGAGGGACTGCCGCGCGGCAAGGTCCCGGTCACCGTTGTAGGCGCTCCCGGCAAGGCGGTTGCGGTCGGTGACAGCGGCGTCGTGGGCGGCGGAGAGGTCGGTCACGTCGGCAGCTCCGGAGGACGGGCGGCGGGAGGGGCCGCGAGGACGGCCGTGTGCTGGATGCGCTCGCGCAGCTGGGTCGCCTGCGCAGCTCCACCGTACTGTCGTCCGTCCAACTCCCGTCCGAGATCGACCAGCCTCCGCACGATGCTTGCCGATACCCGCTCCACCGGCGCATCGAGCACGAAGCCGACCATCGCCTCGGTGCCGTCGAGGTCGTCCAGGAGCATGTGGCCACGGGCGAGGTCGAGATGGGAGGCGAAGAGGTCACCGACGGACTGGTCGTCGGCCTCAGCACCGCGGTAGAGCCGGATCGCCGTATCCGCGCTGGCGATGGCCTGCTGGACGTGGGCACGACCGCCGATGGCCAGGTGTGTCGTCCCGGCATAGGCGAACTGTTTGGCGGCGGGGAAGGTGAAGACTCCCGGTGTGTCGTCGCGCCCGAGCATCCCCTCGCGGGAGCGTTCCGCATCCGCCAAAGCGATTGCGGCGCCCGCCTTGTCACCTGCTATCGCCAGTGAACGCGCCTCCAGGCTCGCGAGCCTGGCGCCGATGCTCCCTCCCACTCGGTGCTGGCGCCCCGCCTGGGCGAGCCGGGCAGCCTGCTCGTAGCGCCCCGTCCAGTAGGCGATCAGGGATTCCACTGCCCGCACCCAAGCCAGCATCCCCTCGTGTCCGGCTGCCTCGGCGCACACGCGGGCAGTACGGGCGTGGGTGGCCGCCGAGTCGTAGTGCCCCAGGTCCAGGCAGACGTGGGCGCACAGCCCGCACAGTCGCGAGGCCGAGACGTACAAGTCGCTGGTCTGCTGAGGTCGTTGACGTCCACGCAGCAGGTCGAAGACGCCATCCCGCAGCTGTTTGATCTCGACGTAGAGCTCCAGCAGGGGGTGGCTGACGTACGAGCGCGCGAGCCGTGCCACATCGGCCTCCAACTGCTCCACGACCAGCTGGTCGGCATTGCGCTGCGCGATGAACCTGGCGAACTCTGCCGACGACGAGGCATCCGCCGACACGGCGCCGGCCACGGACCGCTCGGCCGGACTCGGCATCGCCGGGCCATCTGCGCCCTCCACACCTTCCTCATCTCCACGGAGCCGCCTGGTGATCGCGACAGCGCGGTCGAGGACCCCGACGTCGACCACGAAGACCTGGGCCAAGTGGCTTCGGGTGTACGGGACCGGGATGCGCGCCTCACGCTCGTAGCGCCCGATCTCCTTGCCGGTCATCGCGGCACGCCCCTCCAGGGCGTTGTACTTCTCGGCGACCTTCTGCTGGGTCCAGCCGCGCCCTTTGCGCAGGCCGAGGAGCAAGGCACCGATACCCGTTTCGCCCATCCCATCTCCCCGGCACATATTGATTCTGGCCCCCATAGTGGCCCCCTGCTTGGCCCCCATGCTGGCTCCCGCCCCAAACGAGCGACAGCGGTTGGCTGTTGGACATGGCCAACAGACCGCGTGGTGAACCGGAGCCAGAGCGCACCGCGGGCGCCGCTACGCAGCGCACGATGCTCTTCCCTCGGCGCGAGCTCACCGCACACGATGCCCGCGAGTTCGTCGCTGCGGCCCTTACCCAGTGGGGCCACCGCGAACGCCTCGACGACATCCGGCTGTGCACGTCGGAACTCGTGACAAACGCCCTGCTGCACGGGACGTCCACCGACGACGCGATCCTCGTCCGCATCGAGTTGCACAACGCGCAGGTGCTCGTCGAGGTCCACGACGGCGGCGAAGGCACTCCCAGACAACGCCAAGTCCAGAACGGCAGCGACGACGGACGCGGGCTGTTCTTGGTCTCCGCCGTCGCCGATGGCTGGGGCGTCGCAGCCCGCGAAGGCCCCGGCAAACGCGTCTGGGCGTTCTTCAAGGTCCCGGTGATGAGCACGTGCTGATCCCCAGCCGCGCCAACGAACCACACGCGCTGGCCGCCGGATTGATCGCTTCTCTGGCCACCACCACCTGGCTCGACACCGATCCAACCGGCGCCACGCTGTGCGGTCTGCTCCTCGTGCCGCAGCCGCCCCGCAACCCGTACGAGACACCTGTGATCATCGAGCGGCGCATGCACACCGTCGCTACCGCACTCGGTCTCGGCCCCGCCACAGCGCGACCGCCCGACATCGGACCGCGCCTGCGCCCGCTCAGCCCGACGGACGTTGCCCTGCGGTTCGAAGGCACCCCCTACCGCAAACGCATACCCGCAGGCAGGCCCTGGACGCTGCTCCTGCGCCAGCAGACGCCGGTCGCCCTCGTACTGGGCCTCGACGCGCTCTCGCGCGGCGCCGCCCCCGCCGAGATCGACGCCTACCTCGACCAGGCCACACGCCAGCAACGGCTTCTCTTCGGCCACACCCGGACCGAATGAACTACTCCCCGACACAAGGGAATTCGCCGTGACCATGCACCCCGTCTCGCCGAACACTGTGCTCGCCAACGCCCTCCACCACGCCGAGGACGTCCTCACCCCACGCATCCTGGCCGAACCACCCGAGCGCATCGTGCTGGTCGTCGGCACCCAGATCAACGGCGCCCCGCACATCGGCACCTCGCTGGTCCAGTCCCTCGCCTTCGCCATGGCCGCCCGTCTCCGAAACCGCTTCGGCCTGCCGACGGAAGTCCTCTTCAGCGCCCTCGACAACGCGCCCTACGACCTGACCACCGACTCAGTGACCGGCCACCGCTACCAGCGCGCCTACGCCCAAGCCCTTGGCTACCAGGCCCTCACCGACCTCGTCGCCGCCCTGTACGAGCCCCTGTTCACCGCTCTGTCCCGGCGCCTGGGCATCCCGTACCGCGTCGAGACGTACACCCAGCAGCAAGCCGGCGAGCACTTCCGCCGCACCTGGTTACGGCTCCTCCCCCGCATCGACGCCGCCCGCTGGTGGATCGCCCCTTCCACCGGCACCCCGCACATCCGCGTTCCGTGCCCGTACGTCGGATGCGGGTGGGCCGAGAAACACGCCGAACGCACCCAGGTCCGCCCGACCGGCACAGAGGCCGCCACGGTGACCGCCATCTGCCTCCACCACGGCCCCTACGAGGCGACCATCAACCCCACCACGGGCGCGTACCTGGACCTGGCCACCCTGTACCGCAACCTCGTCAAGGAACTCGCCCTGTCCAGCCCGCGCGGCACGCTCCACGTCATGGTCAAGGGCGGCGACTGGGTCTTCGGCTCCCACCTCGTCGACGAAGCCCTCCAGGCCGTGGGCCTCACGCGAACCCGGCTCCCCGCCCGCCTGTTCTGCCCCCAAGTGGTGACCGACACCGGCGCGAAGCTGTCCAAGTCCCTGATACGCGAGGGCCACGCACCCTTGCCTGACGGCGCCGCCGACTGGATGCTCGACACCCGGCAGTGGCCCGGCTCGTTGCCCCAGTACGCCGACCAACTCCTCAACCTGACCGAGACCCTGCTCTCCGACCCCCGTCACTTCTTCCGCGCATACTCGGCTGCCGAGATCGGCCGCATGATGACGGCACCAGCACCCAGGAGCGTCCCCGCCTCATGACCGACACCACCGCCCGCGTCCACGAACTCAACCTCTACCGCAAGTACTTCGACCTCGTGGCCGCGGGCACCAAGACCATCGAGGTGCGGGTGAAGTACCCGCACCTGGAGGGCCTCGCCGCAGGCGACACCATCCGCTTCCGCATCAAGGGCACCGACGAGACCTGCACCGTGCAGGTCCTCCGCGTCTCCGAGTACCCCAACTTCGAAGCGCTCCTCGACGGCGAAGGCCCAACCAACGTCAACCCAACCACCACGCGCCACGAGCAACTCGTCAACATCCGTGCCATCTACGGCCCGGATAAGGAGGCCCTCGGTGCCCTCGCCATCGAGATCGAGTTGTCGCGCGCTCTGCCGTGAGCGATGCGGCTCAGGCCGAGACAGACAAGCTCATTGTCAGTGCCGTGCCTCATCATGCTCGGCATGGCAGATTACGCCCTCACCAACCTCGGGCCGCACCGGTTCGAAGAGCTGTCCCAGGCCCTAGCTCTCGCGACGCTCGGGCCATCCGTAGAGATCTTCGGAGACGGCCCCGATGGCGGTCGCGAAGCCTCGTTTCAGAGCCCGAGACGCTTTCCTACGCCCGAGGCGCCCTGGGCCGGCTATGGGGTGCTGCAAGCCAAGTTCCGCAAGCGCCCAGAAGGCACTGCCAAGGATGCCGAGTGGCTGATTGAGCACATCAGCTCCGAGCTTCGTGCGTGGGCCGATCCGGATTCGAATCGCGTCCGAAAAGGACGCCTGCCTGAGTACCTGCTCATCACGAGCAACGTGGTCCTCTCATCGGTTCCGGGCAGCGGGGGTATCGACCGCGTCCAGCAGGCGCTGAGGGAGCGTGTGCACGAGCTGCAGCTCCCGCTCAAGGGATGGGAGGTCTGGCACTACGACAAGATCTGCCGGCTGCTGGACAATAGCGAGGACGTTCGGCACGCCTACGCCGATGCAGTGTTGTCGGGTGATGTGCTGGCGCGGCTGCATGACCACATCCAGCGGCTGGAGGCCAACCACGCTCCTCCAGGCATTCACGCAATCCCTGGTCTTCCGAGCGAGCTCCGCCGTCTATTCGGACGTGAGGCGGAGATCGACGAGGGGCGAAGGTTCCTTGAGAGCCCCCATCGTGACAGCAGAGCGGCTGTAGTAGTGACCGGCCCACCTGGGATCGGCAAGAGCGCCGTCGCACTGCGTCTCTCACGACTCGTTGCAGACATCTACCCGGATGGGCAGTTCCACGTCGACCTCTCCTTGGCCGCGGGCGAAGGGGATCCCGTAGATCTGGTGCTGGCGCTGTTGCGGACAATGCGCCCTGGCGAACCGCTTCCTGAGGGCCGCGCACAGCAACTCGCTGCGCTTCGCGCGACGCTGTCCGACAGTAGGGTCCTGCTGCTCATCGACGACATCGTCTCTGAGGAGGCGCTCCGTGAGGTGCTCCAGGTAGACGGACCTTTTGGCTTGGTTTGTACGAGCCGGGCAAAGCTGAGCGGGCTGACAGCGCTGGTGACTCTCATCGAGCTCGGGCCGCTGCCCGACCGCCACGGTGAAGAGCTGGTCAGGGCAGTGGCTGGGCCTACTCGGCTGACCGACGGACAGGTGAGCATGCTGGCCGAGGCGTGCGCCGGGCATCCCCTGGCCCTACATGTGGCAGCCGCTCACCTGGCACGCCGACCCAAAGTCAACGTTGACCGGTTCCTCGACGAGATCACAAGCCCTGACCGCGGCCTGAGAGCCCTACGGGCGGGGCAGACCGCACTGGAGCCCGTGCTCGAGCGAAGTTACAGCGCGCTCAGCCCAGAGCAGGCAGATCTCTTCACCACTCTTGGGATCCTGCCGCATATGTCCGTCACCCCGGACGTGGTTGCTGCTGCTATCTCACCTCAGACTGACCTCGATGAGGCCCAAATCGATGCCGCAACAGAGTTGCTGGACTCATTGTTCGAGCTCAGCCTCATCGAACAGATCGACGAGGACCGGTTTGTATTCCACGACATTCTGCACCGCTTCGCCCGCCTGAAAGCAGCCTCGGCCACAGCGGAACACCGTGAATCCGTTATCAGGCAGACCTGCCTCGTGCTTGCTGTTCGGATTCAGGCGGCAACCGAATCGATCGGCTTCGTGGACAAAGAAGCAAAGGTACCCGCGCAGGGCAATGCGGACTCCCTGCATGTGCTGAACGCCGATCGTCCCGGTGCCGTTGCCATGACCGAACTAGCTGGCCAACATCAAGTGTGGGCACCACTCGTCGCTCTCGCCTCCGACCTCACCGCGTCGCTGTGGCACGGCAGTCACTGGAGAGATCTGGGCCGGATCTATGAGTGCGTTCTTGAAGCTGGCACGCAGTCCGGGAAACCTGCATGGGCGGCATCAGCTCTATACAACCTGGGCATGGTGGCTGGTCGCCTGGGAGACACACAGCGAGCTGCCGACCTGTATCAACGAAGTGCAGAGACGGCCCACGAGGCCGACAATCTGTACCAGATGCACATGGCGCAGATCGCTCTGGGATCTCTGCTCATCAACCTCGGGCGAGCTCGTGACGCCATCCCGTTCCTACGCAACGGATTGCCGTTCTGGCGAATCATCGGGGACAAGAGGATGCTGGCCCATGCCCTGGGGAATCTAGGCCAGGCCCACTTGGCTATTGGCCAGGTTCGCCGAGCTGACCATTACCTGCACAACAGCAGGAACTTGTCTCGCATGGACAGCCATACGGAGCTGTGGAACCGCGGGGCACTTGCCGCGCTGTTGCGCAGGACTGGGCGACTGACTGAGGCGGCTCGGGATGCCTCACTCGACATCGAGCGGGCACGAGCCGTCGGGAGCCGGGAGTGGGAGGCAAAGGCAATGATGGAACTCGCCGAAACTCCCCTGGAGGAACGGCCGGCCTCAGCCCCCGTTCAGCCCTTGCAGGCCGCGCTTGCTATCTATCAAGACACCGGTGACGTTCAGGGACAGGTCCGGGCTCTGTTTCGAATCGGCAGTCAGGCCGCGGAGCGTGCAGACATCCACCAGGCCGCGGAGCACCTCGGTGAGTGCGCTGACCTGGCCGCCGGGATCGGCGACTACGAGCACGCGGCTCGAGCGCTGGCCTATTTGGCCTCCTACCACGGTGGCGTCGGCCATCTCGATGAGGCGGAAACCTACTTCGCCGATGCCCGTGACATGGCCAAGCACCTGGGGAACCCGATCGTAATTGCCCAGACTCTGCAGAAGAACGCCGAATACCTGTGGCACCGGGGTCGGATTGGCGAGACCGTTGCCTACCTGACGGAGGCAGTTCAGCTACTGGAGGGGACCGATGAGAAACGCGGCTTGGCTCAGGCCAAAGCCGCGCTCGGGGAAGCACTTCTCGTCGCGGGCAGGTGGCAGGAGGGCGCCCTGGCCCTGGATTCGGTGATCTCGGTGATGTCGGACGAGGCGACCCCCGCCACGCGGGCTCAGGCGTCCCGTGCCCTCGCCGTCCTCTACTCGCGCCGGGGCCTCTACAAGGAGGCCATGTCGACGATCACCAAAGCGCTTGACCAGAGTGAGCGGGCTGGTGACAAGTCGGCCGTCCTGCACTGCAGGATGGCCCTGGCCAATGTGCAGGCCCGAAACGACAAGTGGACCGAAGCACTCGATCAGTACGACAAGGCCGCCGAACTTGCCGCAGAGCAGAAGGACCTTCATGTGCTCCTCACAGCCCGTGGCATGGCCGCCGTGTGCCGACTTCACGGCGAGGAGAAGGAGCAAGCCGTCGCTGAGATCGTCAAGCTGATCCCGGTGACCGAGCAGTTGGGCATGCAGTCGCTTGAGGCAGCCCTTCATCTCAACGTCGGATCGCACCATGCACACTCCCGTGATCACGAGGAGGCGATCATCGCGTTCCATAGGGCGCTGGTTCTCACCGAGCAGCTCGAAGATGCCACGCTGCAGGCCCCCTGCCTGCTCAACTTAGCTCGTTCCTGCTGGGCGCTTGGCGACACCGAGCAAGCACGCGCCCATGCACTCAAAGCCTTCGATCTACACCAAGAACTCGGCGGTTGGTCAGACGCGGGTGACGCGCTTGTGCTGCTCAGAGGTCTGCACTTGGACTCAATGCACGGCGTTCCCGGAGAGCCGACGATCGAGGAATTGCTGGGCACCGAGCGGAAAGTCGACAACCGTGTCCTGGAGGCCATCCGCGCTCGCCTTCGCACTGTCAGTGATGGAACGGTCATCAAGGCTGATCGGAAGGCCAGCCATACCGCCACTGCCCCCACTCTCGGGAGAAGGATCAACGTCTCGGATGCCGTCCGGGAAGCGCTGTCCGGACTGGACATCAAACAACTAACCGCCCACCTCGGGAACTCTCGACAGACATGCGCCGCCTGCAACCTCGTGATCGACGAGACAGGGGAGGCCGAATTGCTCCTCATGGAGCACCCAGGGATGAATCGCCTCATGCTGCGGTTGGCACACCCTCACTGCGTAGCCTCCAAGGTGGTCCAGCTGAAGGGCAGGGCACCGAAGGACCCGAAGGTCAATTTCGAAGTTGAATGCATCCTGTTCGGCGGGGACAAGGTGGGGATCATCGCTGACTGCTACGGCGGATGGGTCTCGCACAGCGACGGGCAGGTGCAGGATCTCGTCCTGGCGAAGTACCGCGATGCAGGATTCACTGACCTGCAGAACATGCTCTTGACTGACGGCGATAGGCCGCTGGACATGCGCGATATTCCAGGCGTCAACAGCAGTGACGTCAAGGCACGACTCGAAGGCAACGACATCTCCATCACCGGACCAGACGGCCAGCTCCTGCACCGCATGCCACTCAATTTCCTCCCCCGTTGGTACCAGGGAGCGGCTGAGGGATCGCTGATCGTCGTGATGGGCAGGAACCTGCAGGGCATGGCGGCCGATGACCCTTCCTACCTGGTGCGCGCCATCGCCACGGGAAACGCTGTCGGCGGCACCGTGCCGCTGACCGTGGTTCGGCCCGGCAGGAACCACCCATGCCCATGCATGATGCGCACCGGACGAAAGTTCAAGCACTGCTGCGGGCGCATCGCTGTCGCGAAGTAGCTCCAGCAGTCCGCACACAGTCCGCAAGACACCCGATCAGGACCGTCGCGAGCCATCGCCAACAATCAAGAAAAGGCCAGGTCAGCGACCTACAGGGAAGATCCCTGCAGGTCACAGACCTGGCCGTTTACTTGGAGACCAAGAAGTGCTGTGATCCGACGGGGAAGGACACGCGTGCGCGGGGGGCGGCGGCGCCGGGGGGGGGGGCGGGGGGGGGCCCGCGGGCGCTGGGCGGGGGTGGTGT
>NZ_JBHYIG010000289.1:505-12162 GCF_042740015.1 Streptomyces sp. NPDC059037 | reverse complement strand
CTAACACCCGAAGATCAACCCGAATCGGTGGCGCACACAAACGAGCCCGCCGGTGTCCGGGTGTCCCCGGGACACCTGCGCGGGCGCGTCGGTCACGGACTCTGCGGTCCCCGCCGCTGCGGCAGCGACACCACGGAACCGTCGCCTCCCTGCCCGGCGGGCGGCAGCCCCGCGACCTGACAGAGCAGATCGCACCATGCGGCCAGGTGTGCCGCGGTGTCCGGCACTCCGCCGAACCCTTCGTGCGGCGCCGGCGTCCAGGAAGCCCGGATCTCGATCTGCGACGCGGGCGGACGCTGGGCGAGCCCGCCGAAGTAGTGCGACCCGGCGCGGGTGACCGTGCCGCTCGGCGCCCCGCACACCAGACCGCGCGCCCCCAGCGCACCCGTCAGCCACGACCAGCACACCTCGGGAAGCAGCGGGTCCGCCGCCATCTCCGGCTCAAGCTCCGCGCGCACCAGCGTGACGAGGCGGAACGTGCCGTGCCAGGCCTCGTGCCCCGCCGGGTCGTGCAGCAGCACCAGGCGGCCGTCCGCCAGGTCGTCGTCGCCGTCCACCACCGCCGCCTCCAGCGCGTACGCGTACGGGGCGAGGCGCTGCGGAGGCCGCGTCGGGTCGATCTCGATCTCAGGCCGAAGCCGTGCCCCGCGCAGTGCGTCCACCGCCGCGCGGAAGGGCAACGGAGCCGATTCCCCCACCTTCCCCTCCGTACTTTCCATCTCGCCAGCGCCGTCCGACCGTTGTCCCTGAGCCGCAGCCATGCGGGGAAGATTAAGGGGAACCGCCGCTTCGCGCAGGGAGGGACACCCCTGAGAGGGGGCTCGGTCAAGCCAGGGTGTCCCTCGGGACAGGGGGCGCACGGCCCCGTGCGAGACTTTCCGCGTGAGTGCCAACAACAGCCCCGCGGGCCAGCAGAACGCAGCGACGTACGACTCAGCCTTCATGAAGGCCTGCAGGCGCGAGCCCGTGCCGCACACGCCGGTCTGGTTCATGCGGCAGGCCGGGCGCTCACTTCCCGAGTACCGCAAGGTGCGCGAGGGCACGGCCATGCTGGAGTCCTGCATGATGCCGGAGCTCGTCACGGAGATCACGCTGCAGCCGGTGCGCCGCCACAAGGTCGACGCCGCGATCTACTTCAGCGACATCGTCGTCCCCCTCAAGGCCATCGGCATCGACCTCGACATCAAGCCGGGCATCGGCCCGGTCGTCGCCAACCCGATCCGTTCGCGCGCCGACCTCGCGCAGCTGCGGGACCTGACGCCCGAGGACGTCCACTACGTCACCGAGGCGATCGGGATGCTTACGGGCGAGCTGGGGTCGACGCCGCTCATCGGGTTCGCGGGTGCGCCTTTCACCCTCGCGAGTTACCTGGTCGAGGGCGGTCCGAGCCGTAACCACGAGCACACCAAGGCGCTCATGTACGGCGACCCGGAGCTCTGGGCCGACCTGCTCGACCGGCTCGCGGAGATCACCGGGGCCTTCCTGAAGGTGCAGATCGAGGCGGGCGCGAGCGCCGTGCAGCTCTTCGACTCGTGGGTGGGCGCCCTCGCCCCGGCCGACTACCGGCGCTCCGTGATGCCCGCGTCGAAGAAGGTGTTCGACGCGGTGGCCTCGTACGGCGTGCCGCGCATCCACTTCGGTGTCGGTACGGGCGAGCTGCTCGGCCTGATGGGCGAGGCGGGCGCCGACGTGGTGGGCGCCGACTGGCGGGTGCCGATGGACGAGGCGGCCCGGCGGGTCGGTCCCGGCAAGGCGCTGCAGGGCAACCTCGACCCGGCGGTCCTCTTCTCCACGCGCGAGGCGGTCGAGGCCAAGACGGACGAGGTGCTCGCCGCCGCTTCCGGGCTCGAAGGGCACATCTTCAACCTCGGCCACGGAGTCCTGCCGTCCACGGACCCGGACGCGCTGACGCGGCTCGTGGAGCACGTCCACACGCGCACGGCCGTCTGAAAGACGTCCGCCTGGTTGACGTCCGTCTGAAAGATGTCTGAAAAGGGTCCCTGTCCGATCGGGCAGTGACCCTTTTCTGTCAGAGGTCAGCAGGGTCTGCGCCACGCGTCCAGGTCCAGCCTCTTGCGCATGGAGGACAGGCCGAGGCGGCGTGTGCAGTCGCAGAACTCCTCGTTGGGCACGGCGTACTCGACGTGCAGGACCGCCTTGCCCGCCTTCACGAACGGGGTGAGCTCGGCGCACTCCTTGTACTGGGCGCACTCCTCATTGACGGCGAAGTCGAAGTCGTCGACCAGTCGAGGGATCTGCGGCAGGTCGTTCTTCAGGCCGACGGACAGGCCGCGGTCGTGCGCGAGGCGGGCGATCATCCGGTTGAAGGCCAGCTGATCGCGGGCGGTCAGGGGGAATCCGGTGCGGTTGAGGTAGCCGTCGAGGAGGTCAGGCTCCACGGCGTCGAAGCCCTTGCCGCGGCACATGTCGAAGCGTGCCGCCATCAGCGGGCGCAGCACATCGAGACGGCGGATGTCGAGCCAGCGCTCCCCTTTCCAGCCGTTGGGACGGCCGAGGACCGAGGCGGGGAAGTCGCCGCTGTCGGGGCGGAAGGACTCCCAGGCACCGGCGTTGACGTAACAGATGACGCGGCGCCCGTCCTTGTGCAGCCGGGCCACGTCGGAGGCGCGGTTCTCGAAGCCGTCGATGTCGTAGACGGGCACGTCCACGCGCGGATCGACGCGGCCGTCGAGCTGCCACTGCCAGGCGGTGCCGGGACGCGGCCGCCATGGTTCCGGGTCCGCTCCGTCCCGCGCGGCCGATGAACAGCCGGAGAGGAGGAGCACGGCGGCAAGGAGCGGGGCGAGCGCGCGGCGGCAGGTCACGACTCCTCCCCGCTGCCCGGGAACGGCGGCGGCTGCGTCCAGGGATTGGGCCCCGCCCCCGGCACCGCGCAGTGCACGCCCGCGCCCCGCCGCACCGCGGTGCGTCCGGCGAGGCGGGCCAGCGCCGGTGGCACCCCGTACACGAGGTGGCAGAAGTGCTTGGGGGAGTGCCGGGCCGTCCAGGGCGGGGCGGTGAACGAGCTCAGATACGTCGACCAGTGGCCCTCGAACGTGACGAGCAGATCGGCCGCGCGGGCATAGCCGGGCGCCGGATGCACGCCCGGGTTGAGCACCACCGTCCGCGCGCCACGCCCCCGCGCCGAACGGACCAGGCGCCGGCAGTGCCGCAGCTCACGGCGGCCGGGCGCGACCCGGTCGAGGAAGCAGCCGTCCACGCCGTACCAGGCGCGATGGCGGTCCAGGTCGTCGGTGACGGCGGCCGCCGGCCGCCGCCCGTACGCCGTGTCGACATAGCCGAGCACCCGCACCCCCGCCTCGCGCAGCGCGCGCGAGGCGGAGGTGAACGCGGGGTCGGGGGCCTGCCCCGGGCCGTCGGCGGCGTTCAGTACGACGCCGTACAGCTGGGGCGCGGCCGCCAGGAGCGCCTGCCAGGCCGCGGGGTCCGCGGCCGGGTGGACGTACAGCGGCACCAGCAGCGTCATCGGGGATCCCCGACGGCGTGCCCGATGGGTGACGATCCGTCGGCGGCCCACAGCGCGGTCAGGGAATCCCGCAGCGAGCGCGCCGGTGTCCAGCCCAACTCCCGTTCCGCCGCGGAGATGTCGGCGCACTGCCAGGGCACGGCCACCGAGCGGCCCACCTTGCCGAGGGTCTCCTCCACGCGCCCGGTGAAGCCCGCGGCGGCCACCAGACCGTGCATCAGATCGCGCACCGGCACGGCACGGCCGCTGCCGATGTTCAGCAGGCGCGGCCGCGCCGATGTGGTCAGCGTCAGCGCCACGGCGTCCGCCACATCGCGTACGTCGACGAAGTCCCGGTGCGCCGACAGGTCGCCGACCCGGACCGTGCCGTGCGGCGTACGGGACAGCGCAAGGCGCAGCTCGCCGGTGAGCCGGCCCGGGAGCCCGGCGCGGGAGGCGCCAGGACCCACCGGGTTGGTGACCCGCAGGACGAACGCGTCGAGCCCCGCGTCGAGGACGGCGAGGGTGCCGGCCAGCTTGGTCGCGCCGTACGGGGCGACCGGGCGGGCGGGGGCGTCCTCGGGGGTCCGCTCGCCGATGCAGGTCGGCCCGTACTCGGCGGCCGAGCCGAGGTGCACCAGGCGGGCGGTGGGCGCCACGGCCCGCAGCGCGTCGCAAAGGACCGCGGGGCCACGGGAGTTGACCTCGGCGAGGGCGAGCACTCCGCCGCCGACCGCGCCCGCGCAGTTGACCACGGCGTCGGGCGCGGCCCGCACGAGCTGCTCGGCGAGGGCGTCGGTGGTCACGCGGGCGAGGTCGATCCGGAGGTCGTCCGAAGGGGCGCGGCCGCCGCGGAGCAGCCGCACGCCCGGCAGGGCGTGCAGCCGCTCGGCGATGTGCCCGCCCAGGTATCCGGTGGAGCCCAGGACGAGAATGCGCACGGTGTCGTCACGCCCCCTTGAGGAGCAGCGAGCGGTGCGTGGTGAACTCGGCGTTCGCGCGGTCGTAGTCGTCCGGGCGGCCGATGTCGAGCCAGTAGCCGTCGAAATCGTAGGCGTGCGGCGGGGTTTCGGACTTCAGCAGGTCGAGGACCAGTTCGTCGAAGCCGAGCGGAAGGCCGGGTGTGTAGGGGGCGAGGGTGTCGCGCGAGACCCCGTACACCCCCATGGAGACGCGGTAGTCGATGCTCGGCTTCTCCGTGAAGGCGACCACGCGCTGCGAGTCGGTGGTGAGCACGCCGAAGTCGATGTTCACCTCGCGTGCGTACGTCGCGATGGTGAGCGGGGCCTGCGACGCGCGGTGGCTGGTGAGCACGTCCGCGTAGTCGAGGTCGGTGAGGATGTCGCCGTTCATCACGAGGAAGTGCTCGGGAAGGCGGTCCATCATCGTCAGGAGCGGGCCCATGGTGCCGAGCGGGCTGTCCTCCGTGGAGTAGCCGACGCGCAGGCCCCAGCGGGCGCCGTTGCCGACGTAGGCGCGGATGATGTGGCCGAGGTGGCCGATGGCGATGGTGCAGCTGGTGAAGCCTGCGGTGGCCAGCTGGCGCAGCACGATCTCCAGGATCGCGTGCTGGTCGCCGATCGGGACGAGCGGCTTGGGCAGGGCGGTGGTGTACGGCCGGAGCCGGACGCCCTTGCCGCCGGCGAGTATGACTGCGTGCATGGTGGAACTCCCTTGCCTGGAAGGCGAGTTGAGGTGAAGGGCCGAGTGGGCGTCAGATGTTGTAGATGTCCGTCTTGTAGCGGGCGAGGTTGGCCGGGTCGCGGAAGAACTCGACGGTGCGGCGCAGGCCCTGCTCCAGGTCGTGGGCGGGGGCCCAGCCGGTGGCCGCGCGCAGCCGGGTCGCGTCGGCGACCAGGCGCATCACCTCGGAGGCCGCAGGGCGGATGCGCCGCTCGTCCTCGCGCACGTCCAGATCGGCGTCCATCACCTTGCCGATGAGCCGCACCAGGTCACCCACCGAGATCTCGCCGCCGGTGCCGGCGTTGAAGGTGCGGCCCACGACGGCGTCGGCGGGCGCGGTGCCCACCGCGATGAAGGCCTGCGCGGTGTCCGCCACGAAGGTGAAGTCACGGGTCGGCCGCAGATCGCCGAGGGTGATCTCCCGTGATCCTGCGGCCACTTGGCCGATCACGGTCGGGATGACGGCCCGCATCGACTGGCGTGGCCCGAAGGTGTTGAAGGGGCGCAGGGTGACCACGGGCGTCTCGAAACTCGCGTGGTAGCTGTCGGCGAGCCGGTCGCCGCCCGCCTTCGAAGCGGCGTACGGGGACTGGGTGTTGATGGGGTGGTCCTCGGTGATCGGCACGGTCTGCGCGGTGCCGTAGGTCTCGCTGGTGGAGGTGTGCACCAGGCGGGGGATCTCCAAGTGGCGGACGGCTTCGAGGATGTTGAGGGTGCCCGTGACGTTGGTGTCCACATAGCTGTGGGGGGCCTGGTAGGAGTACGGGATCGCGATGAGGGCGGCCAGGTGGTAGACGGTCTGCGCGTCGGCGACCAGGCCGCGGACCGAGCCCGGATCGCGTACGTCGCCCAGGACGATCTCGACCTCGGAGAGCACGTCGGGGGCGAGGGTCTCCAGCCAGCCGTAGGACGAGAAGGAGTTGTACTGCGCCATCGCGCGGACCCGGTGGCCCGATGCGACCAGGGCTTCGGTGAGGTGCGAGCCGATGAAGCCTTCGGCTCCGGTGACGGCGACGAGCGGTGCGGAGGGCATGGGTGCTCCTGAAGACGGTTCGGTGACGGAAGATGACGGAAGATGACGGAAGGCGACGGAGGTGGTGCGGCGGGCGGGGGTCTGGCCCGATGAAGGGGGCGCCGAGGGCGCGGGCGGGCTCAGGCGTGTGCCGTGGGCCGGCCCAAGTGGTGGACGGCGACGGCAAGGAGAGCCAGAGCCGCGGCCGTACAGCCGATGAGTTGTGCGGCGGGCGCGGAGAGCGCGCCGGTGTGCGGGAGGGCCGTGGCGGCGAGTGCCGCGGCCAGGCAGGGCGCGGCGGACGACCAGGCCGCGCCGAACGCCTGGAGGAGCAGGGCGGTCCACAACACGGCGCCGAGCAGCAGGAGTTGGACCGCGGGCGCGCCGACGACGGCGGCGCCCAGCGCGAGCGGTGCGAGATAGGCCGCGCCGCACAGCGCGAGTGCGCGGGTGGCGCGGAGCCGGAAGCCCCGGGGTGTGGTCGAGGCGTGCAGGGCGGCGACTGCGAGTCCGCGGTAGCGGTAGAGCAGCCACTCGGCGGGGCCCATGCTCAGGGTCAACACGATGACGGCGTACGGTTCCTGACGCCCCGCCACAGTCGTGAGCACTGCGGCCGCGAGACCGAACAGGCCGTACGGAACCGAGTGCACCAGGCGCGGTGCGGGACCCGGCGCCGGGGTGGCCCGCAGGGCCGAGCGCAGCGCGTGCCCGGCGGCGGCCGTCGCGAGCAGCAGGGTGAGCAGCGGCAGACCGGTCCGCAGGAGTTCCGGCGGCTGCCACCACGGCAGCGCGGCCGCCGCTGCCGCGACCGGTACCAGCGCCGCCGTAAGGATCTTCTCGCGGCCGAGCACGAGCAGCAACCCGGCAGCCGCCAGATAGCAGGACTGCCCGGCGGCGAACAGCGCGGCGGGTCCGGGCCCCGCGACCAGCAGCCCGGCGGCGGAAGCGGCGGCGATGCCGAGCGGCGCCCCGAACAGCAGGGTGCGCCCGGCCTCGTGCCGCCCCGCGGCAAGGCGTGCGTACGCCCGGTGGCTCAGCGCCTGGGACCAGGCCCAGGACACCAGGGCCGCGGCGATCAGCCCGTACAGCCCGGAGGCCGACCCCCAGGCGCCCTCCGCCAGCAGATACGCCGTACCCGGAAGCGCGAAGAGCAGTCCGCGCAGGGCGCAGCGCAGATGGTCGGGCCGCCAGGGGTCGCGCGGCACAGGCGGCTTCGGATGGCTGCGCGGCACCCGCCGGAAGACGGCGTCGGCCAGCGAGAACAGATCGGGGTGCCCATACGTCTCCTGGATCCGGTCGCCGGTCAGGCCCTGTGACTCCAGGAGCGCGGCGACCTCGTAGGGGTGGACGGCGGCGCCCGCGTCCTCGGCGAGCTCGGCCGCGAGCCGGTCGACGGGGTCGTCGGCGCGGGCGGGCCGGAGCGTGCCGCGGAGGTACGCGCGCGGCCGGTCGTCGGTGCTGGTGGTGCGGGGCGGGCGGGCCAGGCGCAGGGCGAGGGTGTCGTCGGCGCCGGACTCGTGGGTGCGGCCGGTGGTGGTGTTCGGGCCGTGGGTGTGCGCGGCGTGGGCCGCCGCGGCCCAGGAGGGTACGCGCCTGCCGCGCGGCCGCAGGGGCAGCGGGCCGCTCATCCGGCCACCTCGCCGGTGATGTCGCGGTGGGCCAACGCCTCGTAAAGGACGGCCTGTTGAACCTCTCCGGTGGCCAGCTCCTCGTAGATCGCGCGGAAGGCATCCACCGTCTGCCGGAGCGTGAACTGCTCGATCACCCGCAGCCGGGCCGCCTCGCCCATCGCCGCCCGGCGCTCCGGATCGCGGAGCAGTTCGAGCACGGCCCGCGCCATGGCCTCCGGGGCGCGCGGCGGCACCACGAGACCGGTCGGGCCGACGGCCTCCCGCACCCCGCCGACATCGGTGGAGACCGTGGCGCGCCCGCAGGACATCGCCTCGATCAGCGTGAAGGGGAAGCCCTCGCTGATGCTGGACAGCATCACCACATTGCCCGCGGCGTAGGCGTCCTTGATGTGCTCGACGCGGCCCTCGAAGACCACCGCGTCGCCGTGGCCGAGCTCCGCCGCCAGCGCCTGGCAGCGCTCGCGGTAGGCCTCGCCGCCGCGCGGTGTGCCGCCGAACAGGCGCAGGCGGGCGTCCGGGATCTCCTGCCTGACCAGGGCGAAGCAGCGGATCAGCGTCTCCAGGTCCTTGATCGGGTCGACCCGGCCCGCCCAGCTCAGGGTGGGGCTGTGCGGCTCAGGTCCTGCGGGCGGGAAGGCCTCGGGGTCCACGCCGTTGTAGACGGTGCGGATGAGGGAGGGGGCCGCGCCGCCGCGCTCCTCCCAGAGGCGGTTGTAGCGGTTGCCCGGGGTGATCAGGGCGGCCCTGCGGTACGTCTCCTCGGCGAGCAGCCGGAAGAAGCCGAGCAGCAGGGCCTTCACCGGCCAGCTGTACGGTCCTGTGCGGTAGCCGAGGTAGCGCTCGCGCAGATAGACCCCGTGCTCGGTCAACAGCAGGGGTACACCGTGGAGTTGATGGGCGATCAGTCCCGGCAGGGCCGCGATGCCGCCGCTGACCGCGTGTGCGACACCGCGCTCGGGAGGGCGGGCGGCGAGCGGCCGCAGCGCGTGTTCGAGCAGCCCGGTGGCGGTGACCGCGTCGTGCAGCGTCGGCCGCGCGTCGGCGACCGCGAGCCCCGGGGTGTTCCACACGGCTGCCAGGACGTGCACCGCACGGTCGGTGCGCAGCGCGGGGGAGAGGGCGCCGTCGCGGGCGTGCCGGGCGAGCTCGTGCAGGGCGGGCGCGAAGCCGTCCTCGGTGGCGGGGTCGAGCAGGGCGGTGAGGAACTGCTCGTAGGAGGCGAGGAGTTGGCGTGCCCGGCGGCCGCGAGGGGGATGCCCCGCCGGGGCCGGGCCCCACATCGGAAGACAGATGGGCTCGTCGACATTGCCCGGCAGATCCCAGGCGAGGCTCTCGCGACCGGTCCCGGTGACGGCGAGCACCCCGAAGTCGACATCGGGTATGCCCCGCACGAGCTGATCGCACCAGACACTGACGCCGCCGTGGCTGTGCGGGTAGGTGCCTTCGGTGAGCAGGGTGACGCGGGTCGGGGCCGATATGGGCACGGGTAAAGACGAGTTGGGCATGGTGGGGCTCCGCAGGTGAGATACGAACGCGAGGGAGCGGCGAACCGGGCCCCAAAAAGGGGCGCGGGGCTGTGACATGTGCGGCTCCGCCGCGCGGGCGCGACCAGCCACGGCGAACCCGCAGATTCAAACCGCAAGCCGGCGGGGCGATCAGCGCCCGGCAGGCAAGGCGCGCGGAGTGTGCCCGCCGGCGCCAGGTTTCACGTACCGCGAGGCCCCGACAGGCACCGGCAGCTTCTTGGCAGCCTTCGGGACATCGGCCCCGTCTGGCGTCCCGCCCGTCGCGAGGGCGCTCGGCAGGGCGATCGTGACCCGGTCCTGGAGGGCGCCAGGCGAGACCCAACCGGACGTTCTCCCGGCATAGGCGGACCCGAACGGTGCGGTGCCCAAAAGGAGCCGCTGAACGCTGCCGGCAGGCATGGTGGCCCGCACGGCCACGCCCGCCGGCGCCTGAACCGTCACGGTGTCACCGATCCGGTAGCCGGTGACGCGCCCGGCGTCGACGGCCGAGCCCCACGCCGCGCGCGAGCGCAGCTCGCCGCCGACGTCGGCCATCCGCAGGTTCACCACGGGCGCGTTCTCCGCGAACAGCGCACCGTACGCGTCGAGTACGGACCCCAGCACGGGGTACGCGATGCGGTCTTCGGCGAGGTTCGACTGGTGGATGAAGTGCGGCCGCGGGTCGTTCGCCAGGACGTGCCCGAGCGCGATCGTCGACTCGACGGGCACGATGTGGTCCTGGTAGCCGGTCGTGAGGTCGAGGGGCCGGTCCAGGCAGGTCGCGACGGAGGAGTTCTCGCAGACGCCGCTGCCGCCGTCGGCCTTGCGGGTGTAGATCCAGTTGTACTCGTCGATCTGCTCGCTGGTGCGGCCCGCGTTGTAGAAGACGTTCATCGGGTGGCGCGGCACGGTCAGGGACGGGCCGACCTGGCGCTGGGTCCGGTCGCGTGAGTTGTCCGAGCCGAGCCAGGTCACGCCGTTGTCCCGCAGCGCCGGGCCGAGGTTCGGGTTGTCGTCGGGCTGCTGCGGGAGCACCTTGAGTCCCGAGTGCTCTCCGGTGACCAACTCGCCGGTGACCAGGGGGAGTCCGGCCCGCTGTGCCCAGGCCCGGTTGTCGGAGATCTGCCCGGAGATCTCGGCGCGCGAGACGTAGCGCGTGCTGCCGTCCGCGTTCTTCGCGCAGGTCCACGGGACGGTGCCGACGTCCTGGACGCAGCCGAGGAAGGGGTGGTTGTAGGTGTGGTTGATCCAGCGGTGGTCGTCGCGGTCGGCGACGAACCGGTCGGCCAGCGGGTCCGAGCCGCCGTTCTCCTCGCGGAAGAGTTCGCTGCCGCCGCCGTTGAAGGCCATGTCGAGCGGGAACTTGCGGCCCTTGGACCACTGGGCCGCGTAGACGGCGTCGTCCGGCGTCATCCGGATCGGGTCGGGCGTGCCCTGGCCCGGCGGGCAGTCCACGTCGCCCGGAGTGCAGTTGAGCTCGCTGTCCCAGCGGTCGTCGGCGCCGAAGACGTCGTCGACGTGGACGGCGAAGTAGTTGCGGGACGAGCCGAGTTGGACGCCCTGCGTCAGCCAGTCGACGATGCCGCGGGCGAGCAGCCGGAACTGCTGCTGGTGCTGGTTGTAGACGAAGGTCACCACCAGCTCGCGCCGCCCGTCGTGCCGGTACTCGCCCACGAGCGAGCCGCGGCCGGAGCCGCCGGGGACCGGCGCGTCCACGTAGCTGGTGAAGTCGGCGCCGGGCGCGGGCTCGGCCAGGAAGCCGTAACTCTCCTTGACGGAGGGAGAGTTGTCCTCGAAGGGCACCTGTCCCGCGAGATAGCCGAACGGTCCGCTCCTGCCCGAAGCGGTCACCTGGGCCCGCACCCCGTCGAGCGAACCGCTGAACTTCGGTGTCTGGAGCCCCGCTTCGGGCCGGGCGTAGGTGTAGGCGTCCACCTGCGGGATCGCATACGTCTGCTCGTAGGAGGCGAGGGCGGCCATTTCCGCCGAACCGGCCCCGAACGGGTTGTCGTCGGGCAGCACGACGGCCTGGAACCTGGCCCGCGGCCGGCCGTTCACGGTGTCCGCGAGGAACGCCCCGTCGATCACGGGGCGGCCGCTCTGTCGCAGGTCGACGGTGGTGTACGGAGTGCCCTGGCCGTCCAGCTCGGCGGTGATCGCGGTGGTGGCGGGGCCCCCGTCGGTCACCACCAGGACACGCAGGTCGATGCGGGGCGCCTCGGCGGCCGACGCGGGAGCGCCGGGCAGTGAGAGCGCGAGAAGCAGAGCGGCGGCGCCGAGAGCCGCCGCTCGTGCGGTGTGATTCATGCGGTGTGTGGTCCCCTCCACGGTCGGGCCGCTGGGGTGTCTCCACCCAGCGG
>NZ_JBHYIG010000289.1:0-495 GCF_042740015.1 Streptomyces sp. NPDC059037 | reverse complement strand
GCGAGCGGGCGCTGGGCGCCCGCGCGTTGTGTGTCGTGTGGTGTCTTTTGGGAGCGTCGCTCCTCCCCCGGGCCCGTGGGGGGCGCCCCCCCCACCCCCCCCCCCCCCCCCGGCCCCCAACGGCACGGTCACTTGTCGCAGTGTGTGTCCGTGCAGCTCTGACGCGTCACATAGTGCGTCCCGGTTGAGGGGTCTGTGCGGATTCTGTGAAAGCTGGCGGAAAAAAGATGGCACTGCCCTACAGGGGTGGGTGAGGGGTGCGCGGTGCGGGTGGTGACACTTCGGAGCCGGGCGTTCCGGGGAGCCGTGGCCGCTCAGGGGGGTCGGCGACCCCCGGGGCTCTGATCGGTGCCGGTTACATGTTCCGGTCCTGGGTGGGCTCGGGGGTGGGCGGGCGGGGGGGGGGGCCCCCCCGCCCGGGGGGGCGCCCACCCCCCCCACACCACAGAGCCGCCACACCCAGCGCCCGCGCGCGGGGCCCCCGCCCCCCCCCCC
>NZ_JBHYIG010000288.1:0-12201 GCF_042740015.1 Streptomyces sp. NPDC059037 | reverse complement strand
GGTGTTGTTGACTAGCGAACGCAGCAGCTCTCACCCACGGCGCTAGCGGCGCCTGCTGACTCAAAAATAATACCTGGTCCCGGAGGGTGCTCCGGACCGCGCCGGACGGTCCCCGGCGGCGGCCCCGGCGCCGCCCCTAGATCGCAAGGGAGAGCAGCACCGGTGCCGCCCCGCGATTCAGCGTGTCCGCGGCCTCCCGCAGCCGGTGCGCGTGCTCCACCGGCAGGGAGAGGGCGAGGCAGCCGACCGCGGAGCCCGCGGTGATGGGGACGGCGGCGCAGACCGTGCCGACCGCGTACTCCTGGAGGTCCAGGACGGGGACCGTGGCGGGCTGGGCGGCGAGGTGGTTGAGCAGGACCCGCTCGTTCGTGATCGTCCGCGAGGTGAGGCGGGCCATCTTGTGGCGGGAGAGGTGATCGCGCCGGCCGTTCAGGTCGAGCTGGGTCAGCAGGCTCTTGCCGACCGCGCTGGCGTGCGCGGAGGACCGGAAGTCCACCCACTCGTTGACCTTGGGCGTGCCGGGGCCGTCCGCGAAGTCGGTGATCTTGATTTCGCCGTCCTCGTACCGGCTGATGTAGACGGCGGCGCCGATCGTGTCGCGGAGCCCGTCCAGGGTCTCCTTGAGCTTCTGGCGCAGTGCCTGGTCGCGGCGGTGGGCCGAGCCGAGGCGGTTGAGTGATTCTCCGGTGACGTACGCACCGTCGGCGATCTGCTCGACGTAACCCTCGCGGCGCAGCATCCGCAGCAGGGTGGTCAGCTGCGGCGCGGGAAGGCCGGTCTGGCGGGCGAGTTCGGTGTCGGTCACTCCGGCTCCCCGCCGGGCGACGATCTCAAGCACTCGGAGTGCGCTCTGCACCGAGCGCTGCGGCGTGGTCGGCTCATGCTTCAGCGCCACGGCTTCCCCCTGCGTGGAACGGTTCCGGACAGCTGGGCTCCGTCCCACGATAACCGCCAAGAGGCCGATAAGGAGCGGCTGTTGGGAAGATTGGTGGCGCGCTCCGGCCCTCTCAGCAGGAACGCGCCACCCTGGCATATGCCAGAGTCACCACCCAAGGCCATAGCCTGGGCGATTACGGCGGGGAGTCACAGGACTGCGCTCAGGAACTCCCGGGTCCGCTCGTGCTCCGGCTCGGTGAAGATCTTCTCCGGTGTCCCGGATTCGATGACGCGGCCCGAGTCGAACATCAGGACCTGGTCCGAAATGTCACGGGCGAAATTCATCTCGTGGGTCACGCAGAGCATCGTGATGTCCGTGGTGTGCGCGATGTCCCTGAGAACGTCGAGGACACCGGCCACCAGCTCCGGGTCGAGCGCGGACGTGACCTCGTCCAGGAGCAGCACCTGCGGGCGCATCGCGAGGGCGCGCGCGATGGCTACGCGCTGCTGCTGGCCGCCGGAGAGCTGGGACGGGTACTTGTCGATGTGCTCGGTCAGTCCGACCAGGTCGAGCAGCTCGCGGGCGCGCTCTTCGGCCTCGTCCTTGGACAGGCCGAGCACCTGGACCGGCGCCTCGGTGATGTTCCGCAGGACCTTCATGTTCGGAAAGAGGTTGAACTGCTGGAAGACCATCCCGATGTTCTTGCGGACCTCGCGGATGTACTTCTCGCTCGCCGGCACGAGCTTGCCGTTCTTGTTCTCGTGCGTGAGGTATTCGCCGCCGACCTTGATCGTGCCCTCCTCGGGCTTCATCAGGGTCATCAGGAGCCGCAGGATCGTCGTCTTGCCGGATCCGGATGGTCCGATCAGCGTGACGTGTTTGCCCGAGTCGACGGAGAAGTCGAGCTCGTCGAGGACGACATGGCTGCCGAAGCGCTTGGTGACCTTGTCGAAGCGGATCAGCTCGCTGCCGTCCACCGTCGGGTTGGCCGTTTCGTTCGAGGTGCTGCTGTCAGCGGACAAGGCGACGCTCCAAGACTCGGAGAAGGACGGAAGCCGGGTAGGCAATGACGATGAAGGCGATACCTACGATGGTGATCGCCTCGTAGGTGAAGGTCGCCTGGGTGAATCCCTTGGCCTCGCCCAGCATGTCCAGGGCGCCGATGGCGGCGATCTGCGGGGAGTCCTTGAGCATGGACACCACGTAGTTGCCAAGGGCGGGGATCACGCGGCGGATGGCCTGCGGCAGGATGATCGCAGTCCAGGTGCGGCGTTTGGGCAGGCTGAGCGCGGTGGCCGCCTCCCACTGGCCGACGGGGACGCCCTCGATGCCCGCCCGGTAGACCTCGGCGGTGTACGTCGAGTAGTGCAGGCCCAGGCCGACGATGCCCGTGGTGAGCGGGGACATCGTGGGGCCGAACTCGGGAACCACGGTGAACAGGAAGAACAGCTGCACCAGCAGCGGGGTGTTCCGGATGAACTCGGTGACAGCCGTCACGGGCCAGCGGACCCACTTATGGTCGGAACGCTGCGCGACCGCCCAGAGCAGGCCGAGCGAGAACGCGATCAGGGTGCCCCAGGCCACTGCCTGGAGGGTGACGAGCACCCCGTCCCAGAACTGCGGCATGAAGTCTTCGACGTTGGACCAGTCCCAGCTCACTTGGCACCCCCGGTACCGGTCACGGCGTCGATCGACGACTTGGAGCGCAGCCCGCTGAAGAGGCCGAGCTTCTCGGGTGCCTGGCCCACCTTCGACTTCGCGTGCCGCTCAAGGAGCCGCATGCCGCGCGTCAGGAGGAAGGCAAGGACGAAGTAGACCACCAGCAGCACTGTGTAGACGGGAGCGCTTTCGGCGGTGACGAGCCGCCACAGGTTGCCCGCGAAGGTCATGTCGGCCACCGCGATGAGCGAGACGAGGGAGGTGCCCTTGAGCAGCTCGATCAGCAGGTTGTTGAACGGGGGCAGCATCTCCGGCCAGGCCTGCGGGATCTCGATCTTCCGCAGGCGCTGTGCCTGGGTGAAGTTCAGCGCGACCCCCGCCTCGCGCTGTGCGACCGGCACGGCGGCAAGGGCGCCGCGCACGATCTCCGAGCCGTACGCCCCGTACGTCATGCCGAGTGCCAGCACCCCGGCGGCCATCGGCATGAAGCTGAAGCCGAACAGCATCGGCACCGTGAACGCCATCCAGAACATGAAGACCAGGGCCGACGTGCCGCGGAAGATCTCGAAGTAGGTCCCGGCCAGGAAACGTACGATCCACAGCCGTGACGTACGCAGCACACCGATGGGGAAGGCGATCACGAAGGCCAGCGCCGCGCTGTAGACCGTGATCTGCACGGTGATCCAGAGACCGGGCAGGAACCACTTCTCGATGAAGTCCGCCGTCATCATGAGGAGGTTCCCTTCACCGGTGGGCACAGATCCTCGAGCGTCAGGTCGGTCATCTCCTGCTTGGTGAAGCCGAACTTGCCGACGACCCGCAGCAGTTCGCCGCTCTTCTTCATCTTGTGCAGCTCTTTGTTGAAGGCGTCGCGCAGGTTCTTCTCCGACTGCCGGAACGCGAATCCGCCCGCGCCGTAGGCCGGCTTGCCGCCCAGCTCGGGCTGGAAGGCCTCGGTTACCTCGGCCCGGTTGCTGCCCTTCACCACGTCCCGGGTGGTGATGGCGGTGCCCGCGAAGACATCGACCCGGCCCTGCACGACCGCGTCGAGGCCGGCCACCGGGTCCGGGAGGATGAGGATGTCCTTCACTCCCGCGTCCTTCGCGTAGTCGATCTCGGCGTACGCGGTGCCGCTCGCCATCTTGAGCTTCTTCTTGACGACGTCCTCGTACCGCTTGATCCCGTGCGGATTGCCCTTCTTCACGATGAAGGCATCGAGCATCAGGTAGTCGGGGTCGGAGAACAACACGCGCTCGCAGCGGCCGGGGTTGATGTACATCCCCGCGGACACGACATCGAACTGCTGCGCCTGAGTGAGCCCCGGGATCAGTGCGCCGAATTCGGTGGGCACCGCCGTGACATTCGGTACGCCGAGCCGCGGGAAGATCACCTTGGCGATCTCCGGCGCCTCACCGGTGACCTCGCCCTGCTTGTCGATATAGCCGAACGGGAGTTCTCCCGCCACGCCGATCCTCACGGTCCCCGCATCACGGAGCCGACTGAGCAGATCCCCGCCCTCGACCTTCCCTTCCTCCGGGACCTTGGTGCACCCCGCAGCCCCGATCGCCCCGACCGCCGCTGCCCCTGCGAGCAGGGAGCGGCGGCTGAGCCTGCCTGTGAATCCCTCGTCGTTCTCATGTGGTGGAGCCATGGGCGCGCGGCTACCCGACTCGACACGAGATATGCGGGCCAATTTCAGCCCCTGATGCAATCGTTGTCCTCTTGACCCAGGGAGGAGCATGGGACACATGGCAGACCGATACATCGAAGTCTCCCTCGCCAAGCGGGGAGTTCAGTGCACGGCCAAGCTGCTCGACGACCGGGCGCCGATCACCTGCGCGGCGGTGTGGGACGCACTCCCTTTGGGCGAGGACGTCTATCACGCGAAGTATGCCCGCAATGAGATCTACGCCCTCTTTCCGGCTTTCGCGGACCGCGAGCCGCCCCTGGAGAACCCGACCGTCACGCCCATCCCCGGAGACCTCTGTTATTTCTCCTTCAACGGTACGCAGCTGGGCACCCAGGCCTATGGGTACGAACCGGCTGCCGACGTCAAGGCAGGGGCGACCGTCGTCGACCTCGCCCTCTTCTACGAGCGCAACAACCTGCTCCTCAACGGCGACGTCGGCTGGGTCCCCGGCATCGTCTGGGGCCAGGTCGTCGAAGGCCTCGACCAGATGGCCGAGGCCTGCAACGACCTGTGGCGCGGGGGCGCGCAGGGGGAGACGCTGAACTTCCGCAGGGCCTGAAGCCGGGTCCGAAGGGCCGGGCTTGAATCCGGTCCCGAAGGTCAGCTCACCGCGGGCGGCGCGATTCCCGCGCTGCCCGCCTCGTACAGCGCATGCGCGGCCCGCAGGACCAGCGCGTCCGCATGCCGCGCCGCCACGATCTGCACCCCGACCGGCAGACCCTCCCCGTCCACCCCGCAGGGCACCGTCGCCGCCGGCTGCTGCGTCATGTTGAAGGGGTACGTGAACGGCGTCCACCCCGTCCACCGCCGATGGCCGGAACCTTTCGGAACCTCCGCCCCCGCCTCGAAGGCGGTGATCGGCAGCGTGGGAGTGACGAGCAGGTCGTACGTCGAGTGGAAACGGCCCATCCGGCGGCCGAGCTCCATCCGTACGTCGACCGCCGCGAGATATTCGAGCGCGCTGTACCGCGCGCCCCGCGCACAGATCTCCCGCAGCCCCGGGTCGAGCAACTCCCGCTGTGCGGGCGACAGATGCTGCGTCACCCGTGCCGCGCCGCTGAACCACAGGGTGTGGAAGGCCTCCACCGGGTCCGAGAAATCGGGGTCGGTCTCCTCGACGTACGCACCCTGCGCGGCAAGCGACTCCACCGCGCGCCGCACCGCCGACGCGACCGCGGGCCGCACCGCCACCTGGCCGCCGAGCGAGGGCGAGTAGGCGATGCGCAGACCGCGTACGCCGCCTTCGATGCCCGCCCGGAAGCTGCCGGCGACCGGGCCAAGCTGCGACCAGTCGCGCCAGTCGGGGCCGCTGATCACGTCCATCAGGAGCGCCGCGTCCGCCGCGTCCCGTGTCATCGGCCCGACGTGCGCGAGGGTGCCGAACGCCGAAGCCGGATACAGCGGCACCCTTCCGTACGTCGGCTTCAGCGCGAAGATCCCGCAGAACGCGCCGGGGATCCGCACCGAGCCGCCGCCGTCCGTGCCCAGGGACACCGGCGCGGCGCCGTAGGCCACTGCGGCCGCGCTGCCGCCGCTCGATCCGCCGGCGGTGCGCGTGTGGTCGTACGGATTGCGCGTGACCCCGCTCCGCGGGCTGTCCGTGACGCCCTTCCAGCCGAACTCGGGCGTCGTCGTCTTGCCGATGAACACCGCGCCGTGCTCCCGGAGCCGGGCCACCGAAGGCGCGTCCTCGTCCCAACTCCCTTCCGTACGCACGGTCTTGGAGCCGCGCAGCGTGGGCCCTCCGCGCTGCAGCAGGATGTCCTTGACGGAGACCGGAACCCCGTCGACCAGACCCCGCGGCTCGCCCCGCCGCCACCGCTCCGCACTCGCGTCGGCCGCCGCGATCGCCTCGTCGGCGTCGATGCGCACGAACGCGTTCACGGCGGGCTGCACCTCCTCGGCCCTGCGCAGCGCGGCCCGTGTCGCGTCGACCGGACTGAATTCACCCTTGCGGTAGCCGTCGACGAGTTGTCCGGCGGAGAGATCCGTGAGCTCGGTCATGCACGCTCCTCGGTGCAGAGGGGATGGGGCCGTGGATCAATGCCCGGGTACATACCCACGTTTCTTGTCGACCACGTTCGACAGGGGCCGCCCGGCCGCCCACTCCTCGTACAACTCGACGAACTGAGCGCCCAGTTCATCGCGCCACCCCACCGTGTCCCCGCTCATGTGCGGCGACACGATGAGCCCCGGTGCCGTCCACAGCGGGCTGTCCGCGGGCAGCGGCTCGTGCTCGAAGACGTCGAGCGCCGCGCCCGCGATCCACCGGTTCGCCAGGGCCGCCGCGAGATCGTCCTCGACGACGAGCGCGCCGCGCCCGATGTTGATGAAGCGCGCGGAGGGCTGCATCATGCCGAACCGCCGCCCGTCGAACATGCCGCGCGTGGCGTCCGTCAGCGGCGCCGCGCAGATCACCCAGTCGGCGCGCGCCATGAGCCGGTCGAGCTCCTCGCTGCCGTGCACGCCGTGCTGCGCCTTGCGGCCCACCAGCGCCGTGATGATCCCCAGCGCCTTCAGCGTACGGACGATCGCGTGCCCGATCGGGCCCGAACCCACCACGCACGCGCGCGTGCGGGCCACCCGCTGGGACTCGCGGTGCCGCCAGGTCCGCTCGCCCTGGAGCCGGAGGGTGTGCGGCAGGTCCTTGGCCATCGCCAGGACGAGCGCGGCCACGTACTCGGCGATCGGCTGGTCGAAGACGCCCCTGGCGTTGGTGACCACGGTGTCGGAGGCGGCCAGTTCGGGGCACATGAGGCGGTCCACGCCCGCGCTCGCGGTATGCACCCAGCGGGGTCTCGGGCCCTCGCCGGGCCAGGCATCGCGCACCGCGTCCGAGAGGAAGTCCCACACCAGCAGCACATCGGCGAGCGGAAGTTGCTCCGCGAGGGTGTCCGCGTCCGCGTGCAGGATCCGGGCGCGCCCGGTGAGGCTGCCGAGGCGGGGCGGCGGGGCGGGAGAGGGGGCGTCGAGGACGAGGACCGTGGCGGCCGCGGCATCAGCCGCCGCATCGGGCGTCGAATCGGACATCGGGGAGAAACCGTTTCGCAATGAGAGTCCGCTTCCCTGAGATATGTGTCGGCCAGGGCCGTCTGAGATGCGCGGATTGACCACGCTCGCACCTGAAACTACCTTCGTCAACAGAGGTGCTCTATCACAAGCACCCCACAACTGAGTACTCTCCGTATGAGGTCGCAGCACTCTCTGTAGCGCTTTCTTGGCGCATCTTGCCCCGTCCCGACGTCCCGGCGCGTCGCCGGTTCCGCATCATCTCCCGGCCCCCGGCCGGTCCCTCCAATGCACGCACGCACGAACTTGGGGCCTGCTCATGGACGTCTCCTTCCTCGGCGGACCACACCCTCAGCGCGGTGTAGGTGTCGTCGCCCCTTTCGACTTCGCCCTCGACCGGGAACTCTGGCGCTGGGTTCCCGACGAGGTCTCCCTCCATCTGACACGCACTCCGTATGTGCCCGTCGAGGTCAGCCTCGACCTGGCGCGCCTGGTCAGCGAGCACGAGACGCTCGGCGAGGCGGTCCGCGCGCTGAGCGCCGCCGAGCCGGAAGTCCTGGCGTACGCCTGTACGTCGGGCAGTTTCGTCGGCGGCATCGCCGGTGAGCGGGCGATGTGCGAGGCAATGACCCGCGAAGGCGCGGTCACCTCCGTCACGACGTCGGGCGCGCTGCTCGAAGCGCTCGACGACCTGGGCGCGCGGCGCATCGCCCTCGTCACGCCCTACACCTGGTCGGTCACCCAGTCCCTCGAGGACTATCTGGCCGAGGCCGGGGTGACCGTCATCGGCCGCGCCTATCTGGGCCTGACCAGGCACATCTGGAAGGTGCCCTACCGGGACGTGGCCGACATGGCGCGGCGTGCGGTGCAGGGCGGCGTCGACGCGCTGTTCATCAGCTGCACCAACCTCCCCACGTACGACGTCATCCCACAGCTGGAGGCCGAGCTGCGGGTTCCGGTCATCTCCGCGAACCAGGTGACGATGTGGTCCGCCCTCCGCCGGCTGGGTACGCATGCGGTAGGGCCCTACCAGGCGCTGATCACCCCGAGCGCGAGGCCGGGCGCGGGCACCGTCCCCGGTCCCGGCGCGGTGCCGGACGCCATGCCGCTCGACCCGCCCCAGGGGCTGCCCGAAGGACCACCACCGCTGCCTTGAAGGAGGCTGGAAGTGACCGCACTTGGTTTCCTCTACCCGGGTCACTCGGCTGAGGACGACTACCCCCGCATGGAGCAGATGCTGGGCAGTGACATCCGTCTTCAGGTCGTCCACACGGACATCGGAGAGGACGCGCACCGGGTCGACGCGCTCCTGGAGATGGGCTCGCCGAAGCGGCTCGCGGCGGGCGTCGAGGAACTGCGCCTGTCCGGCGCGGAGGCGGTGGTGTGGGCGTGCACCAGCGCGAGCTTCGTCTTCGGCTGGGAGGGCGCGCACGACCAGGTCCGCGCGCTCGCCCGGGCGGCGGGTCTCCCGGCGTCCAGCACGTCGTTCGCCTTCGCCCATGCGGTACGTGAGGTGGGCGCGACCCGGGTCGCGATCGCGGCGACGTATCCGGAGGACGTGGCGGGGCACTTCGCCGCGTTCCTGAACGCCGCGGGGACCGAGGTCGTCTCGACGCGGGGGAGCGGCATCATCACGGCGGCGGAGGTCGGCACGTGGGGCTGGGAGGAGGTCAAGGCGATGGCCCTGGCGGGCGACCACCCCGATGCGGAGGCGGTGCTGCTCCCGGACACGGCGCTGCACACGGCGGCGCACGTCCGCGCCCTGGAGAAGGAACTGGGAAAGCCGGTCCTGACGGCCAACCAGGTAACGGTCTGGGAGGCCCTGCGCCTGGCGACACGCAGGGTGAACGCACCGACGCTGGGCGCCTTGTTCACGAAGGAGCCGCTGGTCCAGGTGAAGGGCTAGCTCTCCCTGCTCTCCCTGCCGGGCAATCGAGTGGGTGGGCGGGAAAGCCTTTACCCCCCACCCATGGAAAGCCGAAGGAATAAACCGGAGCCAACCTCCTGTTCGCACCCTGCGGAGCAAGAACTCACCCCAGCAGGAGGACAGGCCCCGTGACAGTGGACCCGACCGACGACATCCGAGGCACCCGGCAGGGAACCGCCCCCGTCCCGCTGTCCGTCCTGGACCTGGTGACCGTGGGCGCAGGCCGCACGGCCACCCAGGCGCTGCGGACCAGCGTGGACATCGTCCGCCTCGCGGAGACCCGCGGCTACCACCGCTACTGGGTGGCCGAGCACCACTCCATGCCGGGAGTCGCCTCCTCGTCGCCCGCGGTGATCCTCGCCCACCTGGCGGCCCACACGACCCGCGTCCGCCTGGGCTCCGGCGGCGTCATGCTCCCCAACCACGCCCCTCTGGTCATCGCGGAGCAGTTCGGCACCCTGGAGGCGATGGCCCCGGGCCGCGTCGACCTGGGCCTCGGCCGCGCCCCCGGCACGGACGGCGCCACCGCGGCCGCGCTCCGCAGGACGGACCGCCTCAACGAAGGCGCGGACGAATTCCCCCAGCAGCTCGCCGAGCTCACCCGCTTCCTCGACGACGACTTCCCCGACGGGCATCCCTACGCCCGCATCCACGCCGTACCCGGCCCCATTCAGGCCACCTCGCCCGGCGGCGTCCAGTCCCCGAACCGCCCGCCGATCTGGCTGCTCGGCTCCTCCGGCTTCAGCGCCCGCCTCGCCGGAGCGCTCGGCCTGCCCTTCGCCTTCGCGCACCACTTCTCCGCGCAGAACACGGTCCCGGCGCTCGACCTCTACCGCGAGTCGTTCAAGCCCTCCGCGGTCCTCGACGCCCCGTACGCCCTCATCGGCGTATCCGCCCTCGCCACGGACGATGAGCAGGAGGCCCGCCGTCAGATCATGGCCGCCGCCCTGAACATGGTCCGGCTGCGCACCGGCCGCCCCGGCCTCGTCCCCACTCCCGAGGAGGCCGAGACGCACGAGTTCACGGAGATGGAGCGTGAGCTCGTCAGGAGCTGGAACTCCAACGTCATCCACGGCACCGCCGACCAGGTCCGCACCGGCCTGGACGACCTCGCCAAGCGCACCGGCGCCGACGAGCTGATGATCACGGCCAACGCGCACAGCGGCGAACTGCGCCTGCGCAGCTACGAACTGATCGCGGACGAGTACGGACTGCCCAAGGGATAGCCGTCACGTCCCGGCGAGCAACGCGGAGATACGATCCGGCGCCACGGGCCGGGAGTACAGCCACCCCTGACCCGTGTCGCACCCGATCCCCCGCAACCGCGAGGCCTGGGACGCGGTCTCCACGCACTCCGCGGTCACCGTGAGCCCGAGCCGGTGCGCGAGCTGCACCAGGGCCTCCACGATGATCTCGTCGGCGGGGTTGATGTGCGCCTCGCCCGCTTCCGCGTCGTACTGGAAACCCCGTACGAAAGATCCGTCCAGCTTCAGGACGGACACCGGGAGCCGGCTCAGATACGCCAGGTTCGAGTACCCGGTGCCGAAGTCGTCGATGGCGATGCGCACCCCCATGTCGCTGAGCGACTGCAGCGCCTGCAGCGGCCGCCCCGCCGAGCCCATCACGGCGGACTCGGTGAGCTCCAGTTGTACGAGTTCGGGGGCGAGCCCCGTCTCGGCGAGGATCTCCGCGACGTCGGCGACCAGGTCGGAGTCCCACACCTGGCGCACGGCGACATTGACGCTCACGAAGACCGGCGGCCGTTCCGGGTGGTCCAGCTGCCACTGCCGGGCCTGGCGGCACGCCGTACGCAGCACCCAGCGGCCCAGTTGGACGATCGAACCGTCTTCCTCCGCCAATCCGATGAACCGATTCGGCGTGAGCAGCCCGAACTGCGGATGCTGCCACCGCACGAGCGCCTCCACCCCGTGCAGCCGGCCGTCGTCGAGGCCCACCAGCGGCTGGTAGTCCAGCACGAACTCGCCCCGGTCGACGGCGGGACGCAGTGAACTGGCAAGCGCCTGGCGGGTCATGCGGTGGGCGTTGCGCTCGGGGTCGAAGAGCGTCCAGCGGGCCTTGCCGTCGGCCTTCGCCCAGTACAGCGTCGTGTCGGCGGCCTGCATCAGGCAGGTGGCCGTGGTCCCGGTGGCCCGCCGCTCCACGACACCGATGGACGCCGACACGGACAGCCGCTGGCCCGACAGGTCGAAGGGGGCCTGCAGCGCCTTGAGCGCCGCGTCGGCGAGATCCGCCAACTGGTCGGTCCCCGTGGAGTCCTCCACAAGCAGCGCGAACTCGTCGCCGCCGAGCCGCGCCACCAGCGGCGCCGCGGTCCTGCCGTACCCGGCGTCGTCGGCGCACCGCGTGAGCCGCTCGGCGACCGCAGCGAGGAGCCGGTCGCCGACCCGGTGGCCGAGGGTGTCGTTGACCGCCTTGAACCCGTCGAGATCGAGGTAGCACAGGCCGATCCGTCCGGTGCCCGTGTCGTCGTACGCACCCGCTTCGAGCGCCCCGGCGAGCCGCTCGAAGAACAGGCTGCGGTTGGGCAGCCGGGTCACCGGGTCGTGCATCTGGAGGTGGCGGAGCCGGGCCTGGAGCTCGCGGCGCGCGCTGATGTCCGTGGCGGCGAGCAGCACCGTGCGGCCGCCGGGCATGGGGGAGACGGTGAGCTGCACCCACAGGGAGTGCCCGTCGGGGTGCTTCAGGCGCCGGGTGCAGCGCAGCTTCGCCTGGCGGCCGCGGAGCACCTCGCGGTACGCGTGCCAGGTGCGGGCGTCCGACGCGAGATCCACCAGATCGGCGGCGAGGCGGCCGCTCAGCTCGTCGGGGGACTCGCCGAGCAGCTCGGCGAGCGCGTCGTTGGCGTCCATGACGAGGCCTTCGGCGTCGACCACGGCGAGGGCGAGCGGGGCGGCGGCGAAGGCGGCCCGGTGGTCGGGCGCCGCGCGGCGGGCCGCCCCACTGAGTGGGGGCGGGGCGGCCGGGGCGGGGGTCGTGCGGGAGGTGGGTGTTGGGGTTGTTGTGGGGTGGGTGTCTTCG
>NZ_JBHYIG010000287.1:5679-12311 GCF_042740015.1 Streptomyces sp. NPDC059037 | reverse complement strand
CGACGGCGCCGGAGGGAATCCACAAGTTCGAACCCGAAAAAACGGTGTGTGCAATGTGCCCTGACGCGGCCGTTCTGCGTCAAACACGACGCGGGACGGCCGTACTTGGGGGGCTAGGTGGGGAGGGGCAGGCGATGGGGAGAAGCAGCGTGCGTGGGGAGGGGGCGCGAGAACGCGCCCCGCACGCCAGTGATCACGGCTGGGACGACGGCCAGCACGAGGGTGATGAGCCCCCGGACGGCGCAGGCCGGCACAAGCACCGCCGTGGGGGCGGCGGTGGGAGTGGCGGGGAACCGCCGCGCCGCAGACGGCGGATACTGCGCTGGTCGGCAACGGTCCTCTCGGTACTCATACTTGGCACGGCCGGCGCCGGATATCTCTATTACCAGCACCTGAACAACAACCTCGAGACCGACGATCTGAACCTCGGCGACCACCGGGCCCCCGAGCCCACGCCGAACGCGGCGGGCCAGACCCCGCTGAACATCCTGCTGATCGGCTCGGACGCGCGGGACTCCAAGGCGAACCAGAAGCTCGGCGGCGCCAAGGAGACCTTCGGGGGCACGCCGCTCGCCGACGTACAGATGCTGCTGCATCTCTCCGCCGACCGCACCAACATGTCGGTCGTCAGCATGCCGCGCGACACCCTCGTCGACATCCCCAAGTGCACCGACCCGGACGACGGCAAGGTGTACGAGGCGTCGACGCAGCGCACGATGACGAACCAGACGCTCGGCCGCGGCGGCCCCGGCTGCACGGTCGCCACCTGGGAGAAGCTCACCAACATCCACATCGACCATTTCATGGAGGTCGACTTCTCGGGAGTCGTCTCCATGGCCGACGCCATCGGCGGCGTACCGGTCTGTGTGGACGCCAACATCTACTCGCGCGACAACGAGGGCCACGGCTCCGGTCTGAAGCTGGAGGAGGGCACCACCTACATCAAGGGCGAGCAGGCCCTGCAGTGGCTGCGCACCCGCTACGGCTTCGACGGCGGCACCGACATCAGCCGCGCCAAGGCCCAGCACATGTACATGAATTCGCTCGTGCGCGAGCTGCGCGACAACGCCAATCTGAGCAGCCCCAACAAGCTGCGCAAGCTCGCCGAGACGGCCACCAGCTCGCTCAAGGTCGACGAGGGCCTTGGCAGCGTCAAGAGGCTCTACGACCTCAGCAACGAGCTCAAGAAGGTCTCGCCGGAGCGGACCACGATGACGACGATGCCGTTCGAGTACGTCGGTGCGCGCGTCATCCCCAAGCCGGGCGACGCCGAACAGCTCTTCCGGCTCGTGCGCGACGACGTCTCACTGGACGGCAAGGGCAAGAAGAAGCCCGCGAAGGAGAAGCTCTCGGACGATCCGGCCGCGTCGGACGACCAGATCGCCGTACAGGTGCAGAACGGCACCCGCAGCGACACCGAGCCGCCGGTCAGCGGGCGCGCGTCGACGGTGACGCAGCTGCTCACCGGCAAGGGCTTCACCAAGGCGACGGCCGACACGACGACGGCTCTCGCGGAGCAGAAGACCGTCATCAGGTATCCCAGCGCCGAGCTGGAGGGTGATGCCCAGCGGGTCGCCAAGTCCCTTGGTCTGCCGCTGAGTTCGGTGGAGAAGTCGACGGACGTCTCCGGTGTCGTGCTCGTCGTGGGCGCCGACTGGCGGGAGGGGAACACCTACCCCAAGTCGGCCGGGAAGAAGGACGACAAGACGCCGGATTCGGCCGACGCGCTCAACGGCTCGGACAAGAAGGCGTGCATGCACGTCGACCCGGACTTCACCTGGAAGTGAGCCCGGCCCCGACGACCCGTCCGGCTGTTCTCACGCTTCGGTGAGGACGGCCGGACGCCGGGACGCGATGACCTTCTTGGCGAGCGAGCGCGGGCTGGTGAGGAAGCCCCAGCCCCACGACATGTGCATCGTCGCGAGCGCCACCGGGATCTGAAGGCGCGCCTTCAGCGGAAGCCCCTTGCCCGCGGGCAGCGAGCCCGCGGCGATCGCCGCGAGATATCCGCCGGGGATCACAAAGCCCCACGGCGTGAGCACCGCGCCGACGACGACGCCCGCCGCGATCGCGCAGACCGCGGTCGGCGGCGCCAGATAGCGCAGGTTGATGGAGCCCTCGTGGTACCGGGCGACCACGTGCCGCCAGCGGCCGTAGTCCTTGTACTGCTTGGCCAGGGCGCGCACGGAAGGCCGCGGGCGGTACTGCACCTTCAGCTCGGGCGAGAACCAGATGAGCCCGCCGGCCTCCCGGATCCGGAAGTTCAGCTCCCAGTCCTGGGCGCGGATGAACTCTTCGTTGTAGCCGCCCTGCTGCTCAAGGGCCTCGCGCCGGAAGACGCCCAGGTACACCGTTTCGGCCTGCTGGGCCTCGCCGCCGGTGTGGAAGGCGGCGTTGCCCACGCCGATCTTCGAGGTCATGGCGGCGGCGACCGCGTGCTCCCAGTCGTTCTCGCCCTCGGCGTGCATGATGCCGCCGACGTTCTGCGCGCCGGTCTCCTCCAGGAGGCGCACGGCCGTCTCGATGTAGCCGGGCGAGAGGCTGGCGTGGCCGTCGACGCGCACCACGATCGGGTGACTCGATGCCTTGATGGCGGCGTTCAGGGCGGCCGGCGTGCGCCCGGTGGGATTCGGCACCGTCTGGACCCGCGCGCGGTGTCCGGCGGTCTCGGCGACCAGTTCGGCGGCGATCTCGTCCGTACGGTCGGTGGAGGGGCCGAGCGCTACGACGACCTCCATCTCGCCGTCGTACTCCTGCTCGAGGATCGCGGATACGGCAGCACGCAGATGCCGTTCCTCGTTGAGCACCGGCATGATCACGGATACGGCAGGAAGCTGCACGTCGGGCGTCGCGTTCATCGGCGCCACGTTACCGCGAATGGGGGACACCGGCGCGCGCCGCCGGGTCACTACCCGGGCCGCAGATCGTATGGGCCTACGGTTCTGGCGTCCCCCGGCCCGTCAGCGGAGGTGTCTCCCACGTGCCCACACCGCCCCGCCGCTCCCCAAGCCCCTCCTCGCGCGGACCGCGCCCCCCGCGCCAGGCCGCACCCCGGAAGCAGGCGCCCCGCCCGGCCGTGCGGAGGAAGCGGCCCCGCTGGGCCATGCGGGTGGCGACGGCGTTCTCCGTGACGGTGCTCACGGCGGCGGGGATCGGGCACGGGGTGGTGTCCAGTCTCGACACCGGGATCGACCGGGTGGACGCCTTCAAGGACATGAAGAACCGGCCGCAGGGGGGCAACGGCATGAACGTGCTCCTTGTCGGCACCGACGGCCGGGACAAGATCACCAAGGCGGAGAAGAAGAAGTACCGCCTCGGCGGCGCGCCCTGCCACTGCACGGACACGATCATGATCGTGCACATCTCCGAGGACCGGGACCGCGCGAGCGTCGTGAGCCTGCCCCGCGACAGCTACGCGCTGATGCCGCCGCACACCGACCAGAACTCGGGCGACCGCCACAAGGCCCACCCGGTCAAGATGAACGCGGCGTACGCGGAGGGCGGCCCCAACCTCACCGTGCGCACCGTCGAGGACATGACGAAGGTCAAGATCGACCACTACATGGAGGTCGACTTCACCAGCTTCATGAAGACCGTGGACGTGCTCGGCGGCGTGGAGATCTGCACGGCGCGCCCGCTGAAGGACTCGTACACCGGACTGAATCTGGCCGTGGGCACGCACAAGCTGAGCGGCGGCCAGGCCCTGCAGTACGTCCGCACCCGGCACGTCGACGGCTCCTCCGACCTCGGCAGGATGCAGCGCCAGCAGCGGTTCCTCGCCGCGCTGATCGCCAAGGCGACCAGCAGCGGGGTGCTGCTCAATCCGCTCAAGTTCCGCGACGTGAGCAGGACGCTGCTCGGCTCGGTCCGGGCGGACAAGGGCTTCGGCACGAACGAGATGCTGGCCCTGGGCCGGGCGATGCGCGGCTTCTCACCCTCCTCGTCGGAGTTCACGACCGTGCCGCTGCGCAGCAAGGGCGTGAATGTGCCGGGCATCGGCTCCACCCTGAGGTGGGACCCGCGGAAGTCCAGGAAGCTCTTCAAGGCGCTGCGCGACGACCGCCCGCTCGCCGCGCACAACCCCAGGCGCAAGGCCGCCGTGGTCGGAGTGTCGCCGCAGCAGATCCGGGTGCAGGTCGACAACGCCACCGGCAAGACGGGGCTGGGCAGGCGGGTCGACAGCGCGCTGCGGTCCACCGGCTTCCGTACGACGCGGGTGCCGGGCAACGCGCCGGGCAAGCCCCTCGCGCGCACGGTCGTGGCATACGACCCGCGCTGGGACCGCTCGGCGAAGTCCCTCGCGGCGGCGCTGCCGGGCTGCCAACTGCGCGCGGTCAAGGGCCAGGGCGCGACCCTGAAGGTCCTGGCGGGCCAGGACTTCAAGCGGATCAGGCCGGTACGGGCGGAGGACGCCTACCAGGGGGAGTTCGGCGCGCTCACGGGCGATCAGGTGGTGTGCCCGTGAGTACGGCTTCGTTCCCCGCTCAGTCGTCGAGACCCTCCGCGGCGCGGGACTGCCGCAGGTCCTTGATCGCCCGGCGCCGCGCAAGACGGTGCGTACGCCGGATCTGCGCCTCCTGATACCGCCGCCGGTCGCGCTCGGTCTCCGGCAGGACGGGCGGCACCGTCCGGGGCTTGCCGTCCGCGTCGACGGCGGCGAAGACGAGATACGCGGAGCCGACCTGCTGCGCGGGCGTCGACTCGTTCCACCGCTCGGCCAGGACCCGGACGCCCACCTCCATGGACGACCGCCCGGTCCAGTTCACCTGCGCCTTCACGTGAACGAGGTCACCGACCCGCACCGGCTCGAGGAAGACCATCTCGTCCATGGACGCGGTGACGGCGGGCCCGCCCGAGTGCCGCCCGGCGACCGCCCCCGCCGCGTCGTCCACCAATTTCATGATTACTCCACCGTGCACCGTTCCGAGGAGGTTGGTGTCGTTGTGGGTCATGATGTGGCTGAGTGTCGTACGGGACGCCGAGGTCGGCTTGCCCGGAATCTCCGATTCCGGTCCAGGGGCGAGGTCTGTCATGGGCTCCACCCTATGTCTGACGTATGTCCCGGACTCCCCGAGCCGCTTTGCATCAGCTCTGCAACAGCCCTGAACCGAAATCCCGTCCGCCCTGTATGGCGCGCCCCCGGAGACTGCACACTGGGCCACATGAGCGATTGGCCTGACGAGCAGGGCAACGGCCGGGGATACGGCCGTGGCAGCGGGAACGCGCAGCCCGACGGCGCCCGCGTGATGCGGCATGTCCAGCGCGGCGGCGGCGCGGGCCGCCCGGGCCAGCAGCCCGGAGGGGTCCCGCAGCAGCCCGCGTACGACGACGGGTACGGCCAGCGGTACGGCGACGCCCGCGACGACATGTTCGAGCCCCGCACGCCCCGCCAGGACTCCTACGACGACGGGTACGACAGCGGCTACAACACCGGCCAGGTCTACGGCTCCCCGAACGGCAACGGCGGCGGCCAGGGCGGCGACGACGGCTACGGCACCCGCGCGCCCCGTCCCGCCCCGAACTGGCGCCGGCGCATCAAGATCGGCTCGCTCACCCTCGTCGTCGTCCTGCTCGCGGTCTCCATCGGCACGTACTTCTGGGCCGACTCCAAGCTCAAGCGCGAGGTCGACCTCTCCAAGGTCATCGAGCGCCCCGAGGGCGGCGACGGCACGAACTACCTGATCGTCGGCTCCGACAGCCGCGAGGGCATGTCCGACGAGGACAAGAAGAAGCTCCACACCGGCTCGGCCGAGGGTAAGCGCACGGACTCGATGATGATCCTGCACGTCGCGGACGACGGCGGGAACACGATGATCTCGCTGCCGCGCGACTCGAACGTGACGATCCCCTCCTTCAAGGGCGCCGAGTCCGGGAAGCTCTACCCGAACACCGGCCGCCAGACGAAGCTCAACGCGGCGTACGCGGAGGACGGTCCCGAACTCCTCGTCCGCACCGTCGAGTTCAACACCGGCCTGCGGATCGACCACTACGCCGAGATCGGCTTCGGCGGCTTCGCCAAGATCGTGGACGCGGTCGGCGGCGTCGAGATGGACATCCCCAAGGGCTTCAAGGACGAGAAGTCCGGCGCCGACTTCGAGGCCGGCAAGCAGACCCTCGACGGCCAGCAGGCCCTCGCCTTCGTCCGCACGCGTTACGCCCTGCCGGGCAGCGACCTGGACCGTACGAAGAACCAGCAGAAGTTCCTCGCGGCCCTCGCCAACCAGGCGGCGACGCCGGGCACGGTCATGAACCCGTTCAAGCTCTACCCCACGATGGGCGCGGGCCTGGACACGCTGGTCGTCGACAAGGACATGGGCCTGTTCGACGTGGCGTCCATGTTCTGGGCCATGAAGGGCGTCACGGGCGGCGACGGCAAGTCGATGAACATGCCGCTCGCGGGCTCCACCGGCGGCAACCTCCTGTGGGACAAGGCCAAGGTCAAGCAGATGGTCTCGGAGCTGAACAACGACGAGAAGGTGACGGTCTCGGGCGACTGAGCCGTGCCGGGCGAGAGAGTCGTCTCGCGCGTACGTTGGAAGGGGGGGCCCCCGGGGCGCCGCGGGGGCCCCCCCCCGACCCCCCGGCCGCGCCCCCGGGGGGGGCCCGCCGCGGGGGGAGGGCGCCCCAATCTA
>NZ_JBHYIG010000287.1:0-5669 GCF_042740015.1 Streptomyces sp. NPDC059037 | reverse complement strand
AACGGTAAAGAATTTGTTCTCGGAGCTCAAAAACCACGATTGGGTGCCGGCCGGGGCCTAGTGCCCGTGGCGGGGGGAGTGAGTCGACTCGCGCTTAGGTGGGCGGGGGCCCGGCCGGTGCACCGGGGGGGCCCCTTCGCGTACCGGCTTCGCGCGCCGGCTTCGCGTACCGGCGGACTTGCTCGTACCCCGAATGCTTCGCCTGCCGCGAAGCCGCAGCTCCCGCGTGTCACGGTGAAATCGACTGCCACCCTGAAGTCCGGAGCAATGCCATGGCAGACCTGCAGGTCGAACTCATCACCACCGCCGAGGCCGGAGAGCTGGATCAGCCCTTCACGGAGCCCTCCGCGGAGCCCGCCCAACCCGCCATAACCGTCCCTGAAGCGGCCTCCGCATCAGACCCCGACCCCCTGCCGGACCCGCTCCGGCATGCCCGCGCGCTGCTCGCTGCCCACCCCGTCGCCGACGGCTACAGCGGACTGCCCTGGGCGCTGCGCGAACTGCCCTGGTACGACCTGGAGCTCGGCGAAAGCGGGGTGGACGCCGATGTGCCCCGGCTGCGGGCGGGCGGTGTCGGGGCGCAGTTCTGGTCCGCACACGTCCCGGAGAACCTCAGCGGTGACCACGCCCTGGTCGTGACCCTCGAACAGCTCGACCGCATCAAGCACATCGTCGACGACCACCCCGAAGGACTGCGGCTCGCCCGCACGGCGTCCGAGGCGGTCGACGCCCGCCACTGCGGCCGCATCGCCACCCTGATCGGCCCGGCGCGCGCCGCGGCGATCGGCGACTCACTGGCCACGCTGCGGGCGCTGCACGACCTCGGTCTGTGCTCGCTCACGCTCTCCGGCACGCCATGGGCGGGGCCCGACGGCCTGAGCCCGTTCGGCGAGGAGGTCGTCCGCGAGCTGAACCGGCTCGGGGTACTCCCCAACCTCTCCGAAGCCTCCGAGGCCACGGCGCGCCGGGTGCTCATCCTCTCCAGGGCGCCGGCGCTCTTCGTGCGCTCGGGGGCCCTGGCCCTGCGCGACGCCCCCGGGAACCTCTCCGACGGCCTGCTGACCACGCTCGGCGAGGCCAAGGCCCTGTGCCTGGTGCCGCTCGCGGCCGAGCAGACGGGTTCCTCGATCGGAGAGGTCGCGGACCACCTCGATCACGTACGCCGTCTCGCGGGCCCGGAGTGCGTCGGCCTCTCGGGCATGTACGACACCACGGCCACGCACCCCGAGGGCATGGCCGACGTCTCGCGCTATCCGCATCTCATCGCCGAGCTCATCGAGCGCGGCTGGCCGGATACTGAGCTCGCGATGCTGACCTGGGGCAACGTCCAACGGGCGCTGCGCGGCGCGGACTTCACCGCGCGGGCGACGCGGGAGAGGCAGCGCCGCCAGGCGGCCGCCGGCTGACACCTTCGCTCCCGTCATCGTCATGGCTGATCCGGCAGAGGCACAAGGGATGCCCTGCCGGATCGGCGTAGACGCGGAAGTCGCGCTCGATGTACACGCGGAAGTCGCGCTCGATGTACACGCGGAAGTCGCGCTCGATGTCCTGGACGGTCGGCCCCGCGTCGAAGTCCAGGTGGATCTGCCGCGAGTCGGCGTGGGTGATGATCCCGCCGAGCAAGTGGCCGTAGAACTCGGTGAGTTGGCCGCTCTCTCAGCAGGCGCAGAGGCAGAAGGGGTGCCCGGCAGGGTCCGCGTACACCCGGAAGCTGCGGCTGCGGTCCGATGCCTCCAGCGCGGTGGCACCGAGCGCGAGGACCTCGCGCTCGACCGCGTCCATCTCCGCGGCCTCCACGGTGAGGTCCAGATGGAACTGCTGCGAGCGGTCGGCCGACGGCCACTGCGGCGGGACGTGGCCGGGCGCCTTCTGGAAGGCGAGGGGCGTCCCGTCGTGGCCTTCGAGGTCGACCCAGCCGTCGCCGTCGTCCTTGGGGGTGCCGCCGAGGACGGCGGCGTAGAAGCCGGCGAGGGCGAGGGGGTCGGGACAGTCGAGTACGACGACGCCGAGTTTGGCGAGTGGCATGAGTCTCTCCCGGTTCGAGTTACGAGCACGAGTTACCCTTACAGGCTCTCATCGGGTAACGGTTACTCCATACTCCCGCAATGGAGGTAACGTCGCAAGCATGAATGACAGAGCACCCGCTCCCGGCGGACTCACGCTGGTCCAGGCGCTGGTGAACACACTGGACCTGGAGTCGGGCGCGGACGCGCTGGACACGGCGGAGGGGCGGGCCCCCTTCGGGCTCGCTGCCGGGGCGGAGACGGTGGCGGCGCAGGAGCTGCGGGAGTCCCTGCGGGTGGCGTGCCTGGCCCACGCGGGGCACGGACCGCACGCCTCCGTGCCGCCGCTCTCCCAACTCCTCGCGGGGGCGCCGCTGTTGGTGACGGTGTCGGAAGACGACGGCTCGGCGTCACTGACCCCCGCGGAGCCCGCCACCCTCGCCTCCCGCGTGGCGGCGGCCATCGCGGAGGCGGTCGCCGCCGGGACGTGGGGCCGCCTCAAGGCCTGCGAGGCATCGGACTGCCACTGGGCGTACTACGACCGAAGCCCGGCCGGGCGGAGCCGGTGGTGCGACATGGGGGTGTGCGGGGCTCGGGCGAAGATGCGGGCTTATCGGGCGCGGAAGGGTGGGCCGGGGGGTGCGGGGTAGCCTCCGGCGAGTTCGCCCTCAAACTCCCCCAAGCTCTTAAAGAGCAGGGGGGACCCCCTCGGCGGGCTGAAAGAGCTGCGGCCGGGCTGGAAGACCTACCGACAGGGTGGGCGGGCGGGAAGAATCCGCCGCGAAGCGGCGGTCTTGAAATTCAGGCCGCCGGGCGGCCCATGGCCCGGTACGTCCAGCCGGCGGCACGCCATACCGCAGGGTCCAACGCATTGCGCCCGTCCAGAATGAGCCGCGCCGAAGTCACCTCGCCCAGCGACTCCGCATCCAGCTCACGGAACTCGCGCCACTCCGTCAGGTGGAGGACGACGTCCGCGCCGCGCACCGCGTCCACCGCGGTCTCCGCGTACCCCAGCGTCGGGAAGAGGCGGCGGGCGTTCGCCATGCCCTTGGGGTCGTACACCGTGACCTGACCGCCCTGGAGGTGGATCTGCCCGGCCACGTTCAGCGCGGGCGAGTCACGGACGTCGTCCGAGTCGGGCTTGAAGGTGGCGCCGAGGACGGCGACCCGCTTGCCCAGGAACGACCCGCCGCCCAGCGCCTCGCGCGCCATCTCGACCATCTGGCCGCGCCGCCGCATGTTGATGGAGTCGATCTCGCGGAGGAAGGTCAGCGCCTGGTCGGCGCCCAGCTCCCCCGCCCGCGCCATGAACGCCCGGATGTCCTTCGGCAGGCAGCCGCCGCCGAAGCCGATCCCGGCCCGCAGGAACTTCTTGCCGATCCGGTCGTCGTACCCGAGCGCCTCCGCCAGCTTCACGACATCGCCGCCCGCCGCCTCGCAGACCTCCGCCATCGCGTTGATGAAGGAGATCTTCGTGGCGAGGAAGGAGTTCGCGGAGGTCTTCACGAGCTCGGCGGTCGGGAAGTCCGTCACGACGAAGGGCGAGCCCTCGCCGACCGGCCCCGCGTACACCTCGCGCAGCAGCTTCTCCGCGTGCGCGCTGCGTACGCCGACGACGATGCGGTCCGGGTGCAGCGTGTCCTGCACGGCGAGGCCCTCCCGCAGGAACTCCGGGTTCCAGGCCAGCTCCGCCTCCGCGCCCACCGGGGCGGCGGCGGCCAGCTCGCGCGCGAGGCGGTCCGCGGAACCGACCGGCACGGTCGACTTGCCGACGACAAGGGCGGGCCGCGTCAGATGCGGGGCGAGCTGCGCGAAGGCGCTGTCGACGTAGCTCATGTCACAGGCGTACTCGCCGTGCTTCTGCGGAGTGTTCACGCAGACGAAGTGGACGTCGCCGAACGCGGCGACCTCCGCAAAGTCCATGGTGAAGCGCAGGCGCCCGCTCGACCCCTCGATCCCGGCGACGTGCTTGCGAAGCAGCTCCTCCAGGCCGGGCTCGTACATCGGGACCTCGCCCCGCTGCAGCATTTCGATCTTCTCGGGCACGACATCGAGCCCGAGCACCTCGAAGCCGAGCTCGGCCATGGCCGCGGCGTGCGTGGCGCCGAGATAGCCGGTGCCGATCACGGTGATCTTGAGGGCCATGCGGTGCTCCAGGGGTCTACGGCCGTCAGTGCGGTGCCCGAGCATAGTCGGGCCTCTGGCGGGGCACGTTCCCGCCATTGCCACCCCCTTATTGCCCGCTCACTGCCCGCTGTCAGAAAGCTCACGTATCCGTCCCGTGGGCCGACCACTAAAATTTGGGTTACTTAACGGTAATTAGCGTCCTTGGAGCGTGAGAGACCTTGGCCGGATCGGCTGATTTCGACCTGTACCGCCCGTCCGAGGAGCACGACATGCTCCGCGACGCGATCCGTTCGCTGTCCGAGGCGAAGATCGCACCGTTCGCCGCGGCCGTCGACGAGGAGGCCCGCTTCCCGCAGGAGGCGCTCGACGCCCTCGTCGCCAATGACCTGCACGCGGTGCACGTACCGGAGAGCTACGGCGGCGCGGGCGCCGACGCGCTCGCCACGGTCATCGTGATCGAGGAGGTGGCACGGGTCTGCGCCTCGTCCTCTCTCATCCCCGCGGTGAACAAGCTGGGCTCCCTCCCCGTGATCCTCTCCGGCTCCGAGGAGCTGAAGAAGAAGTACATGTCGCCGCTCGCCAAGGGCGACGGCATGTTCTCGTACTGCCTGAGCGAGCCCGACGCGGGCTCGGACGCGGCCGGCATGAAGACGAAGGCCGTCCGTGACGGGGACGAGTGGGTCCTCAACGGCGTGAAGCGCTGGATCACCAACGCGGGTGTGAGCGAGTACTACACGGTCATGGCCGTCACCGACCCGACCAAGCGCTCGAAGGGCATCTCCGCCTTCGTCGTCGAGAAGTCGGACCCGGGCGTCTCCTTCGGCGCCCCGGAGAAGAAGCTCGGCATCAAGGGTTCGCCGACCCGCGAGGTCTACTTCGACAACGTTCGCATCCCCGCCGACCGCATGATCGGCGAGGAGGGCACGGGCTTCGCCACGGCGATGAAGACCCTGGACCACACCCGCATCACGATCGCGGCCCAGGCACTCGGCATCGCGCAGGGCGCGCTCGACTACGCCAAGGGGTACGTCAAGGAGCGCAAGCAGTTCGGCAAGCCGATCGCGGACTTCCAGGGCATCCAGTTCATGCTCGCGGACATGGCCATGAAGATCGAGGCGGCACGTCAGCTGACGTACGCGGCGGCGGCGAAGTCCGAGCGCGGCGACGCCGACCTCACCTTCCAGGGCGCGGCGGCGAAGTGCTTCGCGTCGGACGTCGCGATGGAGGTCACCACGGACGCCGTCCAGCTGCTCGGCGGCTACGGCTACACCCGTGACTACCCCGTCGAGCGGATGATGCGCGACGCGAAGATCACGCAGATTTATGAAGGCACGAATCAGGTTCAGCGGATCGTGATGGCCCGCAACCTGCCGTAGCCTGCGGCGCTTTCACGTACGTCCGGTCGCCCTCGCCCCTTCCCCGGGGCGGGGGCGAAAGCCCTAACCCGCGGGCGACCGTGGCCAGCCGGGAAAGCGCCCCTGGGGCCCACCCCCCGAAACACGGGGAGCGGCCAAGCACCGAACCAAATTATGGATCAAT
>NZ_JBHYIG010000286.1:0-12416 GCF_042740015.1 Streptomyces sp. NPDC059037 | reverse complement strand
TGTGTGGGGGGGGGGGGGGGGGTGACGCCGGCGGGGGGCGCGGGCCCCCGCCGGCGGGGAGCCGCCGATGATGCGCAACCCCCACAGGGGCCACCCGCACCCGCAGAACGACCCGCACGGGTGGTGCGGGTGGGAGACACAACCCGGCCGGAGGCCGGGTGCACCACACACCGCTCGCAGCCAAGCGAAGAGAGAGGCAACCTCATGGACCTGGTGATCCGGGACGCCCGCGTCATCGACGGCACCGGATGTGCCTCCTTCCGCGCCGACGTCGGCGTACACGAGGGCAGGATCACCGAGATCCGGAGAGAGGGAGAAGGCCCCCGCCCCTCGGGGGCCGAGACCATCGACGCCCAAGGCCTAGCGCTAGCGCCCGGCTTCATCGACATGCACGCGCACAGCGACCTCGCCCTCCTCCGCGACCCCGAGCACACCGCGAAGGCCGCGCAGGGCGTCACCCTGGAGGTCATCGGCCAGGACGGGCTGAGCTACGCCCCGGTCGACGACCGCACCCTCGCCCAGGTCCGCCAGGCCATCACCGGCTGGAACGGCGACGGCAGCGACATCGACTTCGACTGGCGCACGGTCGGCGAGTACCTGGACCGCCTGGACCGGCAGGGCATCGCGGTGAACGCCGCGTACCTCATCCCGCAGGGCACCGTCCGCATGTACGCCCTCGGTTGGGACGACCGCCCCGCCACCCCCGCCGAGATCGAGCGGATGAAGCAGCTCGTGGCGGAAGGGATGCAGGAAGGCGCCGTCGGCATGTCGTCGGGCCTGACCTACACCCCCGGCATGTACGCCGACGACTCCGAGCTGACCGAACTCTGCAAGGTGGTCGCCCAGTTCAACGGCTACTACTGCCCGCATCACCGCAGCTACGGCGCCGGCGCCCTCCAGGCGTACGAGGAGATGGTGAACCTCACGCGCACCGCGCACTGCCCCCTTCACCTGGCCCACGCCACCATGAACTTCGGCGTGAACAAGGGCAAGGCACCGGACCTGCTCGCGCTCCTCGACGAGGCACTCGCCGCCGGCGCCGACATCACGCTCGACACCTATCCCTACACCCCCGGCTGCACAACTCTCGTGGCGATGCTGCCCAGTTGGGCCAGCGAGGGCGGCCCTGACTCCATCCTCGCCCGGCTCCAGGACGACGAGACCGCCGAGAAGATCCGCCACCACATGGAGGTCATCGGCGCCGACGGCTGTCACGGCGTACCCATCGAGTGGGACACCATCGAGATCTCCGGCGTCAGCGACCCCGGCCTCGCCTCCTGCGTGGGCAAGACCATCGCCGAGTCCGCCGCCCAGCGCGGCGAGGCCCCCTGGGTCACCGCTCGCCGCCTCCTCGTCAACGACAAGCTGGGCTCGACGATCCTCCAGCACGTGGGCCACGAGGAGAACGTCCAGGCGATCATGCGCCACCGGGTGCACACCGGCGGCAGCGACGGCATCCTCCAGGGCTTCAAGCCGCACCCGCGCGCCTACGGCACCTTCCCGCAGTATCTCGGGCGCTACGCACGGGAGTTGGGCGTGCTGTCCCTGGAGGAGACGGTCGCCCACCTCACCTCGCGCCCGGCCGCACGCCTCCGCCTGCCCGACCGGGGCGTCGTCCGCGAGGGCTACCGCGCCGACCTGGTCCTCTTCGACCCGGAGACGGTCGCGGCGGGGTCCACCTTCGACGCTCCCCGCACCCTTCCCACCGGTATCCCGCACGTCCTGATCGACGGCAAATTCGTGATGCGGGACGGGCGGCGCACGGACGTCCTCGCGGGACGGTCCGTACGCCGCACGCCCTGACCGGCGTCAGCGACCGGCAGCCGGCCGCGGCAGCTTGCAGCGCGGACGGTTCAGGTCGATCTTGCTGTCGTGGGTCACGCACGGCACGATCCCGTACGTCTGCTGGGCGTAGTTGATGCCCTTGCGGACGGTCACATTGCCCTTCCGGTCGACCTCGCAGGGGTTGTCGAGGGTGCAGCGCTCGCCCTCCTCGTTGCCCGTGTTGTTGACCGCGGTGACCTTGCCGGTCTTGTGGTCGATCACGGGCGAGCCCGAAGTGCCGCCGATCGTCTGGCACTCGGGGGTGTAGCGGACCGAGTCCTTCCAGGTCCACTCGCCTTCCTTGAGCCGGTAGACGAACCCGTCGATCTTGCAGGTGTACGTCTGCTTCCAGTAGCCGGAGACGACGGTGATGTCCCGCCCCTTCACCGGGTGGTCGTCCTCGATCTCCAGCGCCTTGATGCCGTACTTCTTCTGGATCTCGCCGTAGCTGGTGGTGAGTTGGTACAGCGAGATGTCGGTGTCCGTCATCGTCGCGTACGAGATCTTGCTCGCCTTGAGGGTCGCCTTCTCGGCGCCCTTCGCGTCCAGGAGCTTGAAGGTCCGGGTGGACGGCTGGTCGACGATGACCTCGCCGGCGGCCGGGAATCCGGTCTCCAGACAGTGGCCGTTGGAGAGGACGAGCGCGGGGTCGTCCGCCTGGGACTGCGGCATGCGGACGACCGAGCCGGAACAGTTGCTGAGCGCGACGGTCCCGGCGAAGTCGACACCCTTCGCGGCCTGCCCGGTCTCTTGCTCCGCCGAGGCGCCGTCCGGAGCCGCGATCGCGGGTACGGAGCCGAACCCTACGAGGGTGAGGGCGAGTAATCCGCCCGCGAGAGCCTTCTTCATGTGTGGAGCCCCCCTTGTAGCTGTGCCCTGTGTTGTTGTCATGGGCATTCTTCGGGGGTCCCTCACGCACGGACAAGGGGCGAGAACCCTTGCATTTCGCCGCCTGCGCGGGAGCTGCGCAAGCTCCGCCGCGAGCCGCTGCTAGGCCGCGTGCGCTTCGAACCAGAGCGACCCGAGGTCGTGACCAGGAGTGAGGCGCACGTCCGAGTCGAGGGCGGCCGCAAGCAGCCTGAGCAACTCCAGCGTCGGGGCGGTCCCGCCCTCTTCGATGCACTCGATGTCGTCCTGCTCCATACCGGTGCGCTCGACGAGCTGCGTCGAGCTCAACCCGAGCTCGGTGCGGCGGTCGTAGAGAGCCTTACCGAAAGCCAGCGCCTCACGAATGGCAATGCGCTCCGGGTCTTGTGTCTCGACGCCCGACGGAGTCCAGCGGCTGTGCTGCCCGACCATCACGCCTTCCTCTCATACGTCGCGGTCACCGGTCCATGATGCTCGCTCTCGAAGCCGTCACGGCAGCGCGAGCTCGAACCACACCGTCTTGCCGATCCCGTGCGGCCGGGGGTCCGCTCCCCACGCGTCGGCCAGCAGCTCCACCAGCGCCAGACCCCGCCCCGACTCGTCGTCCGGGCCCGCCTCCCTCGCGCGCGGCAGCACGTCACACGCGTCCGCCACCTCCACGCGCAGGACACCCCAGCCAAGCACGCACCGCACCCCGACCTCCCGCCCCACCGGCACCCGCCCGTGCCGTACGGCGTTGGTCATCAGCTCACTGAGCAGCAGTACGGCCGTGTCCGCCACGTCGTCCGGGACCTTCCAGGCCCGCGCCTGCTCGGCGAGCAGCGAGCGCGACCGGCCGACACTGCGCGGACTGCGGGGCAGCCGCCACTCAAACTCCCTCGGGAGAGGGGAAGTTGTGCGTTCCATGCCTCATACGCTGCCGGGCCGGGCATAGCCTTCTGGAGTATCGACGCGGGTACAGTCCGTAGCCGTACCTGCCGTGCACCAGAGGGGCGGGCGCGATGACCGAGGTGAACTCCAATCCTCCGATGGCCTGGCGCTACTGCGGCAATCAGGTCAAGCGGTGGCGGGAGCAGGCGGGAACCACCCGCGAAGAGCTGTGCAAAGAGACCGGCTACCACTACGAGTACGTCAAATCGATGGAGAACGGCCGACGCAAGCCGACGCTTCGGCTGCTCCAGATCGCCGACGAAATGTGCGATGCGCATGGGCTGTTGCTGGCGGCGCAGGACTATCTGAAACCGGAGCCGTTTCCGGCGCGGTCGCAGGAGTTCATGCAGGCGGAGGCCGAGGCCATCGCCATCCATTCGTACGAGCCGCTACTGATCCCGGGCCTGTTGCAGACGGAGGAGTACGCGCGGTCCCTGATCAGCGAGAGCTGCCCGCCGCTGGACGACGAGACCGTCGAGGAGCGGGTGAACGCGCGGCTGCGCAGGCAAGAGGCGCTGCGGGCGCGGCCGTCCGTGGTCTTCGGCTTCGTGGTGTACGAGGCTGCACTGCGGACCATGGTTGGCGGCCGGGAGCCGATGCTGCGCCAGCTTCAACACATGCTGGAGGCTGGTGAGTTGCGGAACGTTTCGGTTCAGGTGCTGCCGATGGGGCGGTGCAGCGGGCTCGCGCTCAGCGGGTCTCTGGTGCTACTGGAAAGCACCGACCACGAGCAGATGGCCTTTGCCGAAGGGCAGAAGACAAGCGCCCTGTACGCCGACCCCGCCAAGGTCAGCGGCCTGACTCAGACCCATGGCATGATCCGCATGCACGCTCTCAGCGTTGAGGAGTCAGCGAAATTCATCAGGAAGATGATGGAGGAGCTATGAGCAACCAGCTCACCTGGTTCAAGTCCAGCTACAGCGACAGCGAGGGCAGCAACTGCATCGAAGTAGCCCTGGAATGGCACAAGTCCAGCTATAGCGACGACGAGGGGGGAAACTGCGTAGAGATAGCCGCCTGCCCCCACACCATCCACATCCGCGACTCAAAACTCGGCGAAGCAAGCCCCACCTTCGCCGTCCCGGCCGCCGCATGGGCCCAGTTCACGGCCGAGCTCCGGGACGCGGGATCCGAGCGCCTTTTCTGAGGAATGGGCGGTGGGTTCAACCCACCCTCCCTCCCAAGTGCCCTGCTTGCCAAGGGAGATGACTTTTCGTGACCGGCTTGCCACACGCCGTTGCGAAGCTCTAGCGTTCGCATAACGAACGACCCCGGCCGGTGCTGGAACACCAAACCGGGGTCTGACCGACAAGATCCTCTCAGGAGATCTCGTGGCTATCGAAGAGCTTAGCTCTGCCCTGCCCAACCCCGCGCACCCCATGGCCAAGCCCGGCTACGGCCAGCAGGCCGTGCAGACGGCGCTCAACGCCCTCACCGAAGCCGGTCACTACCGGCGTGTGCGCGTACCGCTCGGGGACAAGCTGACCCAGTGGGTGTTCCGCACGTACTTCAGCCGCACGGCCCGCGACGCCGACTGGTGGACGCGGTTCCTCAGCGGCGACGTACCGGCGGCCGAGCCGACAGCGCGGGAAGCGCGCTCGGAGGCGTACGACACGCTCGCCCGGCTCGGGGCTGCCGACAACCGGCTGACGCTCTCGGCGGCCGAGTGCGCCGCCCTCGAAGAGCTCGCCGCGCAGTGGCTGGCGCGCGGGGCCACCCCGGAGCGGATGCTGCGCGCCCTCACCGCCGGACTGCCGGAACAGGTCCACTCCCCCGGGGCGTTCGTCCGCCGCAGGCTGCGCGACAAGCTGCCGCCGCATGTCGCCGCCCGGCGACAGATCCTCGTGGAGTGCACGGGATGCGGCGTGCCGGGCCTGCCGGAGAAGCTGCCCGACGGGCTCTGCAAAGGCTGCCGCCGCCACCGCGCTGCCACCCCACGAGGTACGCCGTCGGGTGGCAGCGCTCAAAAGCCTTACTACTTAGGCACTACTTAGGCAGTTCGCAGCCCTCGCGGCTCAGGTCGATCTTGTTGCCGGGGGCCACGCACGGCACGATGGTGTAGGTCTGCTGGGCGTAGTTGATGCCCTTGCGGACCGTGACCTTGCCGTTCTCGTCGACCTCGCACGGGTTGTTGTCCGTGCACTCCTGGCCGTCCTCGTTGCCGGTGTTGTTGACGGCGACGACCTTGCCGGTCTCGTCGTCGATCACCGGCGAGCCCGAGGTCCCGCCGATCGTCTGGCACTCAGGGGTGTAGCGGACCGAGTCCTTCCAGGTCCAGTTCCCCTCCTTCAGACGGTAGGCGAAACCGTCGACGCTGCACTTGTACAGCTTCTTCCAGTAGCCGGACGCGACGGTGATCTTCCGCCCCTGCTCCGGACGCGCCGCGTTCAGCTCCAGCGCCTTGATGCCGTACTTGCTCTCGATGTCGCTGTAGGTGCTGGTCAGTTCGTACAGCGAGACGTCCGTGTCGGTCATCGTGCCGTACGCGACCTTGCTCGCCTTGACGGTCCCGGCATCGCTGCCGTTCGCCTTCAGGAGGGTGAAACTGCGCGACGACGGCTGGTCGACGACGACCTCACCGGGCGCCGGGAAGCCGCTCTCCAGGCAGTGGCCGTTGGACAGGATGAGCGCGGGGTCTTCCGGCTTCGAGTCGGGTACGCGCACGACGGAGCCGGAACAGTTGCTCAGCGCCACCGTCCCCGCGAAGTCGACCGCCTTGGGCTTGGCGGGGCGTTCGCTGCTGACAGCCGCCGCGGGCGCCGCCGTTGCTCCGAGGAAGAGCACGGCGAAGCACGCACCGACGAGAGGCTTGTTCATGTGGGGGGTCCCCTCTGATGACTGATGACCATGTGGCCGAAGTTGCTTCGGCTTTGTCATGCGCATTGTTGGGGTCCCCGGCCGCGAGGACAAGACCACAAACGGACACAACTCACCGCTGACAGAACACTTTTCAGCAGCGGGGCGCAGAGCCCACTTGGCCGGTGAAGTTGTCGTTCGACATCCAGCCCGATGTGCTCGTGCCATACACCTGGACGTAAGTCCAGCCGTGGCCATAGGCGTTGACGACCGAGCAGTGGAAGTTGAGCTGCGTCCCGCTCTCGACCGGGGTGACGGAGGAGCAGCTCTGATAAGGGCCGGTCACGAGGTGGTATCTGCCGGCCAGCAAAGCGTGCGATCCCGGATTCGGGTTCCGGTGGCTCCAGCCGCTGCAACTCTTCGACACCGAGCTGGGCTTGGCGGTGGGGGATGCGGGCGGCTGCGGGTCGGTGCCGCCGCCGTCGGCGTCACCGGTGGGTCTCGACGACGAGCCCGCCGCGTCGTCGTCCTTGCCGTCCCCGCCGTCCCCGCCGTCCCCGCCGTCCTTCCCGCTCTCGCCCGGCCGCTCCGACGCCGAGCGGGACGGCTTGCCCTTCGGGTCCGCCGACGACGAAGAGCTCGGCTTCCGCTTTCCGCCGCCCATGCTGCCGCGGCTCGGCGCGTCGCTGCCCTCGGTCGCACCGGGGCGGCTCGGCGCCGACTGCGCCTCGTCCGTCTTTCCGCCCTCGTCCTTGCCGACCAGGACGTACGTGATGCCGCCTCCGGCGAGTACGACGGCGGCCGCCACCGCCGCGATGACCGCCCTGCTCCGGCTCCGGCGCTGCGCCCGGCCCGCGGCGCGCCCGCCGGGCTGCGGAAGGGTGCTCGCCAGGCCGCCGGGTGCCGGATGGCCGGCCTGGGGTCCGCCGGGTGCCGGATGGCCGACCGGGGGTCCGCCGGGTGCCGGGTGGCCGGCCTGGGGCGGCTGCGGGAACGGTGCGGCGGGCGCGCCGAAACCGGCTCCCGGGGGCGGCGGCTGAACCGCACCCGGCGCACCGCCGGCAGCGGGCGTCGGTGGCCCGAAGCTCACCGTGCTCCCCGCCGCCACCCGCTCCAGCATCTCCCGCGCCTGAGCCGCGGCGGGCCTGCTCTCCGGGTCCTTCGCCATCAGCGCCCGCAGCACCGGCGTCAGCGCCCCCGCCCGCTGCGGCTCCGGCAGCGGCTCGGTCACGATCGCGGCGAGGGTGGACCACACCGACGTACGACGGAAGGGCGATGTCCCCTCGACCGCCGCGTACAGCGTCATGCCGAGCGACCAGATGTCCGACGCGGGGCCCGGCTCCCTGCCCTGCGCGCGCTCCGGCGGCAGGAAGTCCAGCGAGCCGACGAGCTGGCCGCTGCGGGTCAGCTTGTCGATGGCGCCGCTGTCGAAGTCGCCGGCCTCCATGCTGGCTATACCGAAGTCGGTGAGGACGACGCGGCCGCCCCGTTCGAGCAGGACGTTGCCGGGCTTGACGTCCCGGTGCAGTACGCCGGCCTGGTGCGCGGCGTCCAGCGCGTCCATCAGCTTGGCGCCGATCGCGGCGGCCTCGTGCGGCTCAAGGGCGCCGCGCTCGCTGAGCACGTCGTCGAGGGAGGGCCCGTCGACCAGCTCCATGACGATGACCGGCAGGCCGTCCTGCTCGGTCACGTCGTGCACGGTGACCACACCGCTGTGCCGGATCCGGGCGGCGGCCTGCGCCTCCCGCTGCATCCGGACCCGCAGATCGGCCAGATCGCCCGCGGACGCGTCGGTGAAGGCCCGCAGGATCTTGACCGCGACCTCCCGGTTGAGCAGCTGGTCCACCGCTCGGGCGACCACGCCCATGCCGCCGCGTCCGATCGTGGAGGTGACCCGGTACCGCCCTCCGAGCACCTTCCCGACCAGCTCTCCGCCGTTCGATTCCCCCGCCGTCACCGCTCGCCCCGTTCCGTAACCGGTCGTCAACTCCCTTGCCTGGAAAGGAGTCTGGAAGGGACAAGAGTAGAGGTATGAGCACACCGCGTGAGCCGCACACCAAAGGTTCGGCCGTGACCCGTCCCGTCCGCCCCGCCGGAGGTCCTGGGCCCCGGCGGCGACCCTCGCCGCCCGACGTGTCCTAAAACACGGAGCGGGTCCCGTCACTCGGCCGTAAGCTCGCGGACATGCAGGTCATCCAGTCGACGAAGCTCTCCAACGTCTGTTACGAGATCCGGGGCCCGGTGCTCGAGGAGGCGATGCGGCTGGAGGCGGCAGGCCACCGCATCCTCAAGCTCAACACCGGCAACCCCGCCGCCTTCGGTTTCGAGTGCCCGCCCGAGATCCTGGAGGACGTCCTCCGCAATGTGGGCTCGGCGCACGGCTACGGCGACGCGAAGGGGCTCCTGGCGGCCCGCCGCGCGGTCGTCATGCACAACCAGACCCTGGGCATCGAGACCGACGTCGAGCACGTCTTCATCGGCAACGGCGTCTCCGAGCTGATCGTCATGGCCATGCAGGGCCTGCTCGACGACGGCGACGAGGTCCTCGTACCGTCGCCGGACTATCCGCTGTGGACGGCGGCGGTCTCCCTGTCCGGCGGCACGGCCGTGCACTACCGCTGCGACGAGCAGGCGGACTGGATGCCGGACCTCGCCGACATCGAGCGCAAGGTGACCGACCGCACCAAGGCGATCGTGATCATCAACCCGAACAATCCGACGGGCGCCGTATACAGCGAGGACATGCTGCGCGGCCTGACCGACATCGCGCGCCGCCACAACCTCCTGGTCTGCTCGGACGAGATCTACGACAAGATCCTCTACGACGGCGCGACACACACCCCGACCGCCGCCATCGCCCCCGACCTGCTCACGCTCACCTTCAACGGCATGTCGAAGGCGTACCGCGTGGCCGGCTACCGCGTGGGCTGGATGGCGATCTCGGGCCCGAAGGCGCACGCCTCCTCGTACATCGAGGGTCTGACGATCCTCGCCAATATGCGCCTGTGCGCGAACATGCCGGGCCAGCACGGCGTGGTCGCGGCGCTGAGCGGGCGGCAGACGATCGACGATCTCGTCCTGCCGGGCGGGCGGCTCCTGGAGCAGCGCGACGCCGCGTACGACCTGCTGACGCAGATCCCGGGCGTGAGCTGTGTGAAGCCGAAGGGGTCGCTCTATCTCTTCCCGCGGCTCGACCCGAAGGTCTTCAAGATCAAGGACGACCGCCAGATGGTCCTCGACCTGCTCCGGGAGGAGAAGATCATGGTCGTCCACGGCACCGGCTTCAACTGGCCGGAGCCCGATCACTTCCGCATCGTCACGCTGCCTACGGCAACGGATCTGACCGAGGCGATGACCCGGATCGGGAACTTCTTGGACGGCTACAGCCAGCCGTAGCCGGGCAGGACCGCCGAGAGGCGACCCGACTCAACTTTAGACAGAATCTAAGCTAGGATGGGCTTCAAGCTACCCGCCTGGAGGCCATCCCATGTACGAGCCGATCCGCACCAAGTCGGTCCACGCCATGGCCGACCCCGGCGATTTCCCGCACCGCTCCCGCGAGGAGGAGCTGGACATCCAGCTCGCGGGGCACCTGGCGGCGCTCCTCGCCGTCACGGACGAGCTGCGCGGGGTCGCGCCCTCGGCCGAACTGGACGCCGCTGCCGATGAGTTGACCCGTGAGGTCACCCGGCTGCGGGGGCTTGCGCCCGTTCGCTCCGCTGTGGTGAGCGCGATCCATGAGCCGCACCTTGCCGCGCTGCATCAGCGGGCCCATGCGCTCGCGGGGCGTGCGCTGGTGGTGGCCGCGTCTCGTGCCGATACGGCCGCGGCGATTCTCGCTGCGCGGCGTATGGATGCTCATGAGGGTGCTGCACGGCTGGTTGGCGCCCACTGAGCAGCCGCTTGCCCCGCCTGCGCGTCTGCGGGTGATTCGTGGCTTGTCGCGCAGTTCCCCGCGCCCCTTCGGGGCCCGTATACGGCCCCGGTCCGGACGCCCCGAGGCGTTCGGACCGGGAGCCATCTCAGCGGCTAGCTGATCACCCGGACCGTGGCCTGGGCCGTTGATCCGCTGTGCAGGGCGTCGCCCTCGTAGCTCACCGCGTACACCGTCCTGCCGCGCTTGCTCGGCAGGTCCTTGATGCGGAACGTGCCGTCCGCGGCGACCGGCGCCGAGGTCAGCTCGCCCGTCGTGCCGAAGCGGTCCGTGCGGGTCACCTTCAGGCTGATCCCGGACGGCAGCGCGCGCCCCTGCCCGGTCAGCTTGCCGGTGATCTCGACGCCGCCCGCGCGGGTCGCCTCGGCGGGCGCCGTCAGCGCGATCGACGTCGGGGCCTTGGCCACGTCCACCGTGAGCGTGACGTCCTCGGCCGGGCGGTGCGTGACGTCGCCGAGGAACCGCAGCGTGTACGTCGACTCACCCACCCGGTCCGGCACGTCCAGGACGGTGAAGCTGCCGTCGGCCGCGACCTTGGCGGCCGCCACCTCCTGCGTGCCGTCGGCGTCCTTGCGGACCGCGGTGACCTTCACGGGCTCCGCGGGCGCGGGCCCGTCAAGCTCCAACTTGCCCCGGATACCGAGCGGTTCGCCCACGACGGCCTGCGCGGGCGTGGTGGTGAGCGCGCCCGTGAAGCGTGAGTCGTACTGCGCCGCGGGCGGCTGGATGACGTGCAGCCAGTGGTTGCCGCCGCCGTCCGACGCCACCGCGAAGAGCCGCGAGCCGTCCCTGGACCAGCCAAGGCCCTGCGGCACGATCCGCGAGCCGTCGAGCGCCCCCTCGAAGGCGAACTCGAGCGGCGCGGTGCCGTCCGCCGGGTCGGCGGGCTGGATCAGGAGATCGGCCGTGCTGCCCGCGGCGACCGCACCCCGCGCCACGTACTTGCCGTCGCCGCTGAAGGCCACCGCCGAAGCCTTCGCGCCCTCCGGGAGTGCCTGATAGCCGGTCGACGCGTCCGTCAGGTCGCCCGCGTCGAGCAGCCGGGTGCCGTACGCGGCGTCGGCGACGGCGATCCGCTTGCCGTCGGCGCTCTGCGCGATGTCCTTCAGGTCAAGCGCGCCCTTGCCTTCGGCGTCCGCGAAGCGCCGCGACGGGCCCCGCACCAGGGTGTCGCCGCTCGCGTCGAACGTGGTGAGGAACGGATTGGCCCCCTCCCCCGCCGCCTGCCCCATCACGAGCCGGTCGGGCGCCTCGGGCCCCGCCTCAAGACGCAGCCGCCCGGCGGCGCTCCAGCCGGTGTTGACCGCGGAGGGGTTGCTCACGTTGCCGACCCCGTACAGCGTCGAGCTGCTGCCGGACTCGTCGCAGTACGAATCGCTGTACGGCGTCTCCGTGAACCACGCCTTTCCGCCCGCCACGGCCATCTCCCGGCCGCAGGCGACGTCGTACGGCGCGTAGGTGGCGCCGCTCCTGGTCTGCGTCGCGGTGTCGAACGTCAGCATGCGGTTGGTCGTCGACACGTGCAGCGTCGCGCTGTCCGCGCTGAGCGTCATGCCGGACGCGGGCTGGTCGGTGGCGAGCGAACCCACCTTCTGGCCCTGGAAGTTGTAGACGTGGACCTGGCTGGCGCCGCTGCCCTTGCGGCCGTCGGTGACGTACACGCGCTCGTGCGCGGAGTCGACCACCATCGCCCCGAACGACGTGATGGGCAGCTTCGCCGCCTCGTCCGACGGAGTGGCGGCGTACGCGGCGGGTGCCTCGACGGCGACGAGCCCCGCCGAACCGAGCACCGCCGCCAGAGCGATGCCGGTCATACGTCTCAGTCGCTCAGATTTCTTCAACTTGGCCCCCCACAGGCTCTTTTGACGGGCCGTATCGATCGACGGGCCGCCTTGTGGGGACATTGAAACATGTGGGGCCTATGTGAAGGCTGCGTATGCAAAATGTGTCTGCGCATATATGCGGCGGGGATGCGAACGCGGAAGGGCCCCCCCCCCCCGTTTGGGGGGGCCGTCCCGAAAAGGGGGGGGGGTCAGCCCACGCGGCGCACCCCCACGCCCTAAAA
>NZ_JBHYIG010000285.1:7185-12447 GCF_042740015.1 Streptomyces sp. NPDC059037 | reverse complement strand
ACCACCCATATAACCCCTGCCATTGCCGCGGGACGCGACGTTTTTTAAACCCACCCCCCCCGGGGGGCGGGCACCACCGCGGCGCGCCGTAGAGGAATCCGGCGCCGATCGCCCCGATGGCGAGCAGGTCCCCCTGCCGGGCGAGCCCGTCGTGGGCGACCCGCCAGAGCGAGGTCAGCGGCGAGACCGAAGCCGTGTTGGCCAACGTGTCCGCGGTGATGGGGACACGCCCCAGGTCCGCGCCGACGCTGCGCGCGATCTGCCGCACCAGCTTGGCGCTCGCCTGGTGCAGGGCGAAGCCGTGCACGTCGTCGACGGTGACGCCGGCCGACGACAGCGCCTCGTTCAGGGACTTGGGGAGCCGGGTCATCGCCTCCCGCAGCACCACGCTGCCGTCCATGTGGAGATACGGGGTCAGCGGTGTCGGGGTCGGGGATCCCGGCACCTCCTGGTTCAGGCGCCAGGGCGCGGCCATCCGGACGGCGTCCGAGTAGGTGTTGCCCAGGTCGTAACTGAGCAGCCCGGCACGGCTCTCCGACTTGCGCAGCACGGCGGCCCCCGCGGCGTCGCCGAAGAAGATGCGCGTGACGCGGTCCTGCGGGTCGGTGCCGCCGGAGCCGCGCTCGGCGCAGACGATCAACGCCGTCTCCAGGCCCGGTTCCTGCAGCAGGTTCGCGGCCATGTACATCCCGTACACGGTGGACGCGCAGGCGTGCTGGGTGAGGTCGACGATGCGCGGGGTCGCTATCCCCAGGCGCTCGGCGATGGTCACCCCGAGCGAGGGCATGACCCAGTCCGGCGTCGTGCACGCCACGACGAGCACGTCGATCGCGGCGGCCTGGACGCGGGCCGTGGCCAGCGCCTTCTCAGCGGCCTCGACCGCGAGGTCGGCCACGGTGTCCTCCGGGTCGAGGAAGCGGCGCTCCTTGATCCCTGTCTTCTCCTCGACCCACTCGGGCGTGGTGTCGAGCGAAGCGCACAACTCCTCGTTGGTGACCACCCGTTCGGGCAGTGCCAGGGCGACACTGCGCGGATAGACCGGGGTGAGTTCCCATTTGGGCATGACGACCTCCTGTTCCGGTGCTGCGGTGCCGCGGCACCTACTTCTCCTCGAACGCCATGCGTACGGAGGAACTGCGATGGGGGCTCGGTGTGGGCCGCTCGTCGAAGCTGATGCCGAACCACTCCTCGTAGGCGGCGAGGACGGCGGCGTCGTCGGCGAGCTTCTCGGTCGTCGTCTCCTTTCCCCTGGTGATCGAAAGGACGTCGTCCTTCAGGAGGACCCAGCCGTCGTCGAGGGGAAGCTGGCAGAACATGTTCTGCAGGAGCAGGGAGTCGGGGCTCGTCCGGTACCACCAGATGACCTGGTCGAAGTCCGAGAGGGTCACCGGGTCGTCGTAGAAGCGGTACAGCGGCTTGCCGTTGCACAGCACGTCGGTCGAGCGGTCGTCGACGACGCGGAGGGAGAACTCGCCGTGCGGATCGGGCTGCGCGTCGGCGGTGTCCATGGCCAGCGGGTACCTGCTGCCCTTGCCGAATCCGGTGTCGACGATCCAGCGCCGGCCGTCGATCTCCGCCGAGACGAGGAGGTGGTTGTACGGGGCCTTGAGCTCGCCGCCGATCCAGACCCGCCCGTGGTGCAGCCGCACCGAGTAGCCGAGGGTCTCCAGGAGATAGAAGAACGACGTGTTGATCTCGCCGCAGCCTCCGCCGCGGCGCTGGTGCACGATCTTGTCGACGACTCGCTTGTCCTTGTAGTGGACCTCGCGGCCGAGTTGGTAGTCGAGGCTCTCGAACGGCACGGACAGCACATGGCGTTCATGGAGGTGGCGCAGCGAGTCCAGGTCGGGGCGGTCCGGGCGCCTGGCCGAGATGCGCTCCAGGTAGGCGGTCGTCGTCGATTCGTCCAGCATGGCGATTCCCTTGGGCGAAGTGGGTGCGTCGGTCCTGCGTCAGCCCTGCGTCGGTCCTGCGTCGGTCCTGCGTCAGTCCTGCTCGAAGGAGAAGCGGAGCTTGTTCGTGGTGTGCGGTCCCGGCACGGGCCGCTTGTCCATCTCGATGCCGAACCACTTCGCGTAGGCGGCCACGACGGCGGCGTCGTCGGCGAGCTTCTCCGTGGTCTTCTCTTCGCCCGTGGTGAGGGTCAACTCGTCGTCCCGCAGGCTGACCCAGCCGTTCTCCAGGGGCAGCGAGCAGAAGATGTTCTGCAGGAACGGGGAGCCCGGGCAGGTGCGGTACCACCACATCGTCTGGGCGAAGTCGCTCAGCTCCGCCGGCTCCTCGTAGAACACGTACTGGGGCACGCCGTTGCGCAGCACCTCGACGCTGCGGTGGTCCTTGCGCTCGGTGGAGAACACGCCGTGCGGGTCGTCCCAGAGGTCGTCGGAGTCGACGAGGATGGGGTGCCGGTTGCCCTTGCCGAAGCCGATGTCCACGATCCACCGGACGCCGTCGATGGCGACGGTCATCATCATGTGGTGGTAGGGCGGCGTTTCGAACCTGCCGAAGCGGATCCGCCCCTGATGCAGCGTCACATCGAAGCCGAGCGCCTGGAGAAGCAGGTAGAAGCCGGCGTTGATCTCGTAGCACCCGCCGCCGCGGCGCTGGTGCACGATCTTCTCGATGACGCGCTCGTCCAGGTAGATCTCGTCGCCCGAGTGGTAGTCGAGGCTGTCGAACGGCACCGAGAGCACATGGCGTTCGTGCAGATGGCGCAGTGCGGCGGCGTCCAGGCGCTTGGGGGCGTCGGCGGAAATGCGGTCCAGATAGGCCGATACGGTCCGCTCGTCGAGCACGATGTCTCACGCTTCCTTTCCGCTGAGCCTCGGGAAGAGTCCCTCGGCGTTTCGGTGGTCGAGAAGGAGCTGTTCCTCGGCGTCGAACTTCCCGTGCGCCAGCACACCGTGGCCGGTGCCGAGGGTGTACGCCTCGGGCATGAGCGGGAAGTCGGAGCCGACCAGGATCTGGCTCGCGGGGGCGAACGAGCGCAGGGCCGCCAGGGCGTGCGCGTCACCGGTCATCGCGATGTCGACGTAGAGCCGCTGCAGCGAGCGCATGGGGTCCTCGGGCAGCCGCTCGGCGAGCGCCGGGCTGATGAGCCCTCCGGAAGCGAGGCGTCCCGCGTAGGAGGGCACGCCGCCCCCGCCGTGCGGCAGGATCACCGCGAGCTCGGGGTACCTCTCGAGCGTCTGGTTGTAGAGGAGTTGGGCCGCGACCCGGACCGTCTCGAAGGGGAACTCGTACCACGGTGCCGGCAGGTCCGGCATCGGCCGGGTGCCGGCCGGCGGCAGGGTGGGGTGGACGAACAGCGGCTTCTTCCGGCGCGCGGCTTCGTCGAAGAGCGGGTCCATCGCGGGGTCCCCGACGTACTGACCGCCGTAGTTGCTGACCAGGCCCACGCCGTCGAGTCCGAGCACATCGGCGGCGTAGGTGAACTCCTCCAGCGCCACGTCCATGTACGGAAAGGGCAGCACGGCGAATGCGCCGAACCGGCCGGGATGGTCGGCGACCAGACCGGCGAGGTATTCATTGACGCGGCGCGCGAATTCCGCGGCCGGTTTGGCCTCGAGATGGCCCGGAACTCCCGGCCAGACGCTCACCACGGCGGACCGAATTCCATGGCGGTCCATCATGGTGAGGCTGGCATCGACGTCCCACGTCGGCTTGTCGATTCCGGGCAGCACGACCGGAATTCCCATGGCCGTGAGTTCGTCGTGGTAGAAGTCCGGGAGGATGTGGTGGTGTACGTCGATGGCGCGCCGCCACGGCTTCCCGGCGGATGCCTGAGTGTCGTCCCGCATGCCCGGCCCTCAGGCCTTGCTCGTGCCGGACGGGTTGCTGATCAGGCAGCGCCAGACGCCGTCCGCGCCGCGTCGTGCGATGTCGGCGGCCGTGCCCTCGATCTTGACGTGCTTGCCGTCGGGACCGGTGCCCTCGTGCACATAGTCGATGATCATCAGGGCCGTGTCGCCGACCGTGTAGGCATGCCGCACCTTGAGGCTGATGGGCAGCCGGTGGGCGAGCGTCTCCTCGCCCGTGTCCCAGAGTTCGTCGCCGGCCTGGAATTTACCGGGGGAAAGGACGCGCATGGCCTGCGGGTCGAAAAGCATCCGCAGGATCTCGAGATTGCCGGCGTTGAATGCCTCCGCGAATGCACCGGGGAGTTGCATGAGGTCCGTCGGAAGTTCCGTCTGAAGGTCAGCCGGAAGGTCGGTCGGAAGGTCGGTCGCCTGATCGGTTGAATTCACCATGGCGGACAGCACACTGGCAGCACGGGAGGGCGCTCAACTCGGCACAGGCCAGTTTGTCAGGTCGCCGTCGTCATCGTGAGGATCGCATTGCACACCTGACGAACTGTGCGGCCTCCGGCTATGCATACCCGTCGCGCGGAACTCATGATGCCGCACATACCGATCATGACGTGGTGATCGAAAAGACGAGGGGCGAGGAGTACCCGTGACCAAGGTAGCCATCATCTTCCATTCCCGGAGCGGCAACATCTACCAGCTGGCGGCCGCGGCCGCGGCGGCGGCCGAGAAGGCGGGCGCCGAGCCGAAGTTGCTCAAGTTCGGGGAGCTTCCGGACCCGATGGTGCTGGACAACGACGCGTACGACGACCTGGAGACCAAGACCGCGGACATCCCGGTGGTGACGCTGGAGGACCTGCTGTGGGCCGACGCCATCATGATCGGCACTCCGGTCCACTTCGGCCTTCCGGCGCCGCAGGTGCTGAACTTCATCGACCACTCCGGCCCGGTCGCCATCCCCGGCATGCTGGTGAACAAGGCGGTCACCGTGTTCGCCTCGGGGTCCGCGGCGCACGCGGGCGCGCAGACCGCGATCCTCGCCCTTCACAACGCCCTGTGCCACTGGGGTTCGCTCATCGTGCCGAACGGGTCGAGCGTGGAGATCCTGGCCTCGGAGCACAACGGCTCGCCGTACGGCACGTGCAGCATCTCGCGGCACCTGGCGAACCATGTGCACGAGGACAACATCAAGGCGATCGAGTACCAGACCCAGCGGGTCGTGGAGGTCGCCACCGCCTACCAGATCGGGCTCAAGCAGACGGAGTCCGCCATCAACTACGTCAGCCTGGAGGACCTCGCCAGGAAGTTCCCGCACCTGTCGATGGACTGATCCAAGGCGCCGCACCGACCGCGTGAAGCCCGACGACGACCGGCCCCCACCGGGCGGGCGGGGGGGGGGTGTTTTTAAAAAATAACATCCCACGAGAACAGGAAGGATGGGGGTTTTGGGGGTGTG